>CAXTCH010000282.1:0-5093 GCA_964241945.1 uncultured Mucilaginibacter sp. | reverse complement strand
ATTACCTGTACCGCTATTATGACCGCTACCAAAGCGGTGGTTTTAAGCGTATGATTAACGAAGGTTTTACCTGTGAGAATACCAACATCGATTACATTCCTACTGTAACTGCCGCCGGGCATACCTGCATTTACACCGGTTCGGTGCCTGCTTTGCATGGCATTGCCGGTAATGATTTTATTATACAAGCCACCGGTAAAAGCATGTATTGTACAGATGACTCTACGGTAATTGCGGTAGGCGGTACTTCAAAGGCAGGGCAAATGTCGCCCCGTAATTTGCTGACCAGTACTGTTACCGATGAGCTGCGGCTGGCTACCAATTTCCGTTCAAAAGTAATTGGTATTGCGCTGAAGGACCGCGGTGGTATCTTACCGGCCGGGCACACGGCCAATGCTGCTTACTGGTTTGATGATGCGAGCGGCTACTGGATCAGCAGCACGTATTATATGCGGGATTTGCCGGAATGGGTAAAAGAATTTAACAGCCAGAACTATGCTGAACGGTATTTGAAACAGGATTGGAACACGCTGTACCCCATTGCTACCTATGTGCAAAGCGAACCGGATAACAATGCGCACGAAGGCAAATTTGCCGGCAGCGAAACACCTGCCTTCCCGGTTAAAACTTCAACTATGTACCACCACGGCAACTGGGGCACTATACGGACGACCCCTTATGGCAACTCCATGACCCTGGATTTAGCCAAAGCTGCAGTTGAACACGAAAATCTGGGCAAAGGACCGGTGACCGACTTTTTGGCAGTAAGCTTGTCGTCAACCGATTATGTAGGGCATCAGTTCGGGCCTAATTCTGTCGAAATTGAAGATACTTATCTGCGTTTAGACCGTGATCTGGCCTCCTTTTTTAATTACCTGGATGCTAAGGTGGGCAAAGGCAACTATGCTGTGTTCCTTACGGCCGATCACGGTGCGGCACATAATCCCGGCTTTTTAACCGATCATAACATTCCGGCCGGTTTATGGGATGCCACTGCTGCCCAGCGTGACCTGAACAAAATGCTGGAAGACAAATACAAGGTAAAACGCCTGGTTATCAGCATGGATAATTACCAGGTAAACTTTAACAATGCCGCCATTAAAAAAGAAAGTTTGAATGAAGACGCCTTAAAGGCGGATTGCCTGGAATGGCTGAGCCACCAGCCCGGCATTGCATTCGCGGTGGATATGCAAAAGGCGCAAACTGCCAATTTACCCGAAGCATTGCGCACACGAATCATTAACGGTTACAATATTGAGCGCAGCGGCGTAATACAGATTATTTTAAAACCGGGCTATTACTCCGGTCACGGAACCACAGGAACTACCCATGGTACCTGGAACCCTTATGATACCCATATCCCGCTGGTATTTATGGGCTGGGGCATACAGCACGGCAGCCTCGTTCGCCCAACGCACATGACGGACATTGCACCTACCGTAGCCGCGCTGCTGCACATACAGACGCCTAACGGTAATATTGGTGTGCCCATAGGCGAAGTGCTGAAGAAATAATTCAGCCTAAAAGGGAAAGGGGTAGCCTTATCGGTTACCCCTTTCCCTTTTTTATGGATTATACTCTTACCAGAACAAGCTGTACAGCGCCACAATGATGCCGCACACAATCAACGAGCCTGCGGTAAAAGCGCGGTTAGTTCTGAACATTGAGCTGTCTACCTCCAAACCGTTGGCACGTTCACCGCGGGCGTTTTCAACCATCGAGATTATGTACATCCCTACAATACAGATGATGAACACAAAGCCCATACGGTCAAGAAACGGAATTTCATATTTACCAGTATTTGAATTTAAGGCGAAGAAACCGTAGGGTTTCAGGAACATCAAATTAGCAAAATTAGGCAGGAACTTAAAGAACACGGAGAATGCAAAACCACCGATGGTGGCAAATAAAGCGGCGTTCGAGGTTGTTTTTTTCCAGAAGAAGCCCAGAATGAACATGGCAAAAATACCCGGCGACACAAAGCCGGTATATTCCTGAATGTACTGGAAGCCCTGCTTGCCTTCGCCCATCAGGGCATCACCAATAATCAATGACATAATTACCCCTAAAAGCATCGCTACAATTACTGAGGTTTTACCCAAACGCACCAGCTGACGATCGGTAGCGTCGGGGTTAATGGCTTTTTTATAGATATCCAGGGTAAAAATAGTGGCTATACTGTTGGCCTTACCCGCGAGAGAGGCCACGATGGCAGCTGTTAATGCAGCAAACGATAAGCCTTTTAAGCCGGAAGGCAACAAGGTTAATAAAGAGGGATAAGCCTTATTCGGGTCAACACCGCCGGCAGCCGTCATCATTTCCTGGTGAAACATGCCTTTTTGGTAAAGCAGGTAAGTAGCAATACCAGGAATAACCACAATTACCGGCATCAGCAGTTTCAGGAAAGCCGCAAATAAAATACCGCCGCGGGCAGTTTTTAAATTAGCGCCCAAAGCGCGCTGGGTAATGTATTGATTACAGCCCCAATAGTTCAAATTTACAATCCACATACCGCCAATCAACACAGAAAGGCCCGGCAAATCCACATAATTAGGGTTGTCCTTCTTTAAAATCATGTGGAAGTGATCGCTGGCTTGCTGGTGTAATAAGGTTAAACCATTCAGCCAGCCTGTAGTGCCCTGCTGCTCACTGATTTTATTTAAGGCCAGGTAAGTGGCTACCAAACCGCCCAGTACCAATACCAGCACCTGTATTACATCGGTATAACCAATTACTTTCATCCCCCCCAAAGTAATTACCACTGCAAAAGCCGCCAAACCGATGATGCATACATAAATATTGATATCAGCAATATGACTGATGGCCAAAGCGCCCAGGTAAAGGATTGACATTAAATTAACCACAATATACAGCAGCAGCCAAAAGATAGCCATAATCATGGCTACGGTACCATTATACCGCTGATTGAGGAATTGCGGCATAGTGAAAATTTTGTTTTTCAGGTATACCGGAATAAAAAATACAGCCACGATAACCAGCGTTACCGATGCCATCCATTCATAAGTTGAAATGGCCAAACCTTCTTTAAAAGCCGATCCACTGGTGCCGATAAACTGCTCAGCCGATATATTAGAGGCAATCAGCGAAGCGCCGATAGCCCACCAGGTGAGCGAGCCTTCTGCCAAAAAATAATCTTTTGAAGTGGCATCGGCATTACGCTTGCGGCGATATACCCAGAAGCCGTACAGGGAGACCACTACAAAGTATATAGCAAATACAATGTAATCGCCAGTGGTTAACTGTTTCATCTCTATAAGTCAGGTTTTAATTTGTCTGGTTGACAATTATAAATGATATAAATTGGTTTATCAAGTATAGGGTCAATCTTCTTAACCGCAATCATTGAAGATTTTAAATATAGTTTATCTTTTTAACTTTTTGCTTTTTGATAATCCAATAAACCCATTTAATTTCTTAAAGCCGATGACAGAATAATACGTTCGCTCAATAAGCAGAAATCTGAATCCTGAAAGAAATGTTCTTTCACCGCTTTGCTCAGGCCAGGTGCATGGCTGGTTACAGCAATAAAATGTATATATAATTAAAGCACACAAAACGTGTGTTTTAATTATAGGAGAATACCACCAATAAAGAAACGGAAAATAAGCCCTTATGCCTGAATAGTTTTAACAGGCTGATGTTTTACTTTACTAAAATGCGGGCAGTGGCAGGGGTGGAAGATACCACAGGAGGAAACAGCCGTAGCTACGGTCAGCACCAAAATTAATTTAAGCTTTTTCATATCGGGTTGCAGCCAAGACCACTAAGATACAAAAACCAGCCATACCCACACCTACCGAATCGGCAAATAAATCGGCCCAGTCGCCATCGCGCCAGGTAAATACGGCAAATTGTAATACTTCTATCAATCCGCCAAAAGCAATACTGGCTATCAGTATACCGGCTATATGCTGTACATACAGCCTTCCTTGCCGGCGTATAAAGCCGTTGGCCAGCAATACGGTAAACACGAAAAAGAATCCGCAGTGCACCAGCTTATCAAAGCCCGGAAAAAAGTGAACTGAATTTTCAACCGAACCCATAGGCGCACAGCACATCACTAAAACAAATAAAGCCCACAACAAGGTGAGCTTTTGGTATTTTAAAAAGTCGGTCATACGGGTTATGCCCCTATAATTTCCTGATAAGCCTCGGCCGAAAGCAGACCGTCAATATCCGCCAGATCAGCGGGCGCTACCTTAACCATCCAGCCATCACCGTAGGGGTCGGTATTTACCAATTCAGGCTGGCTGTCCAGTTTCGGATTAATTTCCAACACGGTACCGGCAATCGGCATAAAAAGGTCAGATACGGTTTTCACCGCTTCAACAGTGCCAAAAACTTCTTCTTTGGTTACTTCCTGGCCAATGGTAGTAATATCAATATAAACAATATCGCCTAATTCGCGCTGTGCAAATTCAGTAATACCGATATAAGCTTCGTTGCCTTCTACTTTAATCCACTCGTGGTCTTTGGTATATTTTAGTTCTGCCGGAAAATTCATAGTCTGTTGCGTTGTTCTGCGTTCAAAAATAATAAAACTTTGGGCTACCGCAATACGGTTGAATTAAATGCCCGAAAGATTGGATAAAAACTATATGCTATCCATTTTGTTATATTAAGTCAAATTTAATACAATTACCATGAAAAAATTAACCACTATGATGATGTTAGCCGTGGCGGCCTTAGGCTTCCAGGCTTGTAACAGCGGCACGCACGACAGCGAAAAAAATGCCGATAGTACCAATGCTGTTAAAGACAGCTCTTCGAACCCCGGTGCAACCGGCGGCATTGCAGTAGACAAAGATGATGCCCACTTTGCAGTTGAAGCAGCCGACGGCGGCATGACCGAAGTAGCTTATGCTAAACTGGCCCTGCAGAAAGCAACCAACCCTAAAGTAAAGGAGTTTGCCCAAATGATGGTGACCGACCATACCAAGGCTAATGATGAACTGATGGCTTTGGCTAAAACCAAAAATGTTACCCTGCCACCTGCACCCAGCGCTGACCACCAAAAAGTGCTGACTGATGCCGGCGCTAAAAGCGGTGCTGACTTTGATAAACAGTATGTG
>CAXTCH010000281.1:0-5096 GCA_964241945.1 uncultured Mucilaginibacter sp. | reverse complement strand
TGGATGGCGCTGTACAAGCGGTTCACTCGTTAATGGCCGATTTTGCTGTTTACATTGTGTCCGCAGCTCTCGAGTTCCCACTTTCGCTGCCCGAAAAATATGAGTGGCTGGCAGAATATTTTCCCTTCATAGGCTGGCGCAACATTGTTTTCTGCGGCGATAAAAGCATCATTAAAACAGACTTTTTAATAGACGACCACTGTAAAAACCTCGACCACTGCCATGGTAAAGCTATCATGTTTAATGCCTTTCACAACGTCAATTTACATAACCACCAGCGCGTTAACACCTGGGCAGATGTACTGGAAATAATGAAAGAATACAGGATGCAGGGCGCTACCGGGAAACCGGTTTAGCTGGATTACGCTTTATTACAACTGAAAATCTGGCAAATGAGATAATCGCGACCATTCTTTCCCTTCCATGTTCTTCTGAACGCTGCAGCAGCTTGCCGGTTTCCTTCTTGAAATATTTGACTAAATCGGGTAGTTTATCGAAGCCCGGTCGAAATGACTGTAAGTTTTAAGCTTAACTGTTCTACAATTCACTTTTATCAATAGCTAACTCTAACTAAACCGCTGCCTAAACTCCAGCGGCGAAATGTTCATTCGCTTTTTAAACAGCTTATTAAAAGATTGCGGGTAGCCGAACCCCAGCCGGTAAGCAATCTCGGCAATGGAGAGCCGGGTTACCGAGAGATACTCTTTTGCCTTTTCCATCAGCTTTTCCTGAATATGCTGCTGCGCCGTTTGCCCGGTGAGCGAGCGCAGCATATCGCTCAGATAATGGGGCGTCAAGTTAAGTTTACCGGCTATATGTTCAACCGTAGGTATACCCTCTTTTAGCGTGGCTTCCTGCGCAAAGCTTTCATTAAGCAGCTGTTCCATTTTGGAAAGCAGGTTGTGGTTTACCGCTTTGCGGGTGATGAACTGCCGTTCGTAAAAGCGGTTGCTATAGTTCAGGAGCAGGTCAATCTGGGAGAGGATGATCTCCTGCGTATGATGGTCAATGTGCTGATACTCCTGCTCAATCTTTTCAAATAGCTCCACCATGTTTTTCTCCTCCCTTTCCGACAGATGCAGGGCCTCATTAACCGTGTAGGAGAAAAAGCCGTAGGTCCTGACCTTAGCGGCTAAGGGGTGGCCATACAAAAAATCGGGATGCACCAGCAGCGCATAGCCCGAGGCCCGGCTGAGGCTATCATTTGATGTGCCGGGCAGGGATAATACCTGCTTGGGCGCCACAAAGGTCATGAGCCCCTTGTCGTAATCATAATACTGCTGGCCGTACCGGGACTTTCCCGCCACATTCCTTTTCAGGGAAATGCAGTAGAAGCCCAGCGCAAAATACTCCCAGGTGATGCTGTCGGTAAAACGCATATCCGAGATGCGCACCACGCTTACCAGCGGGTGTAGCGGCCCGGGCAATGACACCAGCCGGTGCTTCTCGGCTATAGATTGAATGATCTGCATACGCAGCAAAGTTACAATTTAACCCAAAATCTGCTTCCGCACTTCTTTCCTAAATTCTTCATTACCCAGCTCATGGCGGCGGGCATACATGGCCCAGGCATCTTGGCCGGCCACGTAGCGGATTTGGTCCCTGCCATCGGTAGCCGCCTCATAAACCACCTGCGCAATCTGCTCCGGTGTGGAGGCAGCCTGCATCATGCTGTCAATGGTAGAGAACAGTTGATGCTCAAGGTCCTGATAAGCCGGATGGGAACTTCGCTCCAGCGAACGGCCCGTAAAATCGGTAGCGATGCCGCCCGGCGCTACGGTTTTGATGGCGATGTTGTGCAGCCCCAGCTCGAACGACATTCCTTCCGACCAGCCCTCCAGCGCAAACTTGGTGGCATGGTAAACGGAATGCAGCGGGAAGCCAATCAGTCCGCCAATAGACGTGGTGCTGATGAACACGCCTCCCTTCCGTTCCCTGAAATGTGGCAGAAAAGCCTGCGTAACCCGAATTACGCCCAGCAGGTTGGTATTAATCTCCTTTACCACCTGCTCGTCGGTAAAAGATTCCAGGGCGCCCATCAGCCCGTAGCCGGCATTGTTGAATACCACATCAACGGGCCCTAAAGTAATTGCCTCAGCCACGGTGGCCTTAATCTGGTCCGGATCGGTCACATCCAGCGGCAGCAGGGTTACGTTGCTCAGTTTGTTCAGTTCTGTTTCCTTTTCGGGGCTGCGCATGGTAGCGATTACGTTCCAGCCCCGCGACTGGAACAAACGGGCGGCGGCTTTGCCCAGGCCGGCAGAGGCACCGGTAATGAATATGGTCTTTTGCATTTTCTTTAAACTTTAAGCAAAGGTTCAAAGAAAATGAGAATCGGGTGTTTCCAGATCGGGGGTAATTGTATCCAGATAGGCACTACATCAATCGGCTGAAGCCGGAACGTTTAAGACATTTTTTATGACTCCGACTCGGACTATCTCGGAGACAACAAAGCGTGTAAGAAAGCAACATTGTCACTCATCAGTTGAATCAATCTTTTATAACTATGGCAACAGAGATCATCACCCGGGAAGATCTGCAGGAGTTCAGTGAACAGCTACTCAACCGGATCAAACGCCTGCTGGGCCAGGTAACTGAGGAACCCAGGAAATGGCTCAAAAGCTACCAAGTCAAAAACCTGCTCAAAATTTCGGATAATCCGTCACTGCATTTTTTTAGGTGTACCATCGACTGGCACGGGTAAGGTAAAATAGAAGGTGCTGCCTTTTCCCAGTTCGTTCTCCGTCCAGATATCGCCGCCGTGCCGCTTGATGATCTCGCAGCACAGGTAAAGCCCGATGCCAAAGCCTGCAATCGTGGTTTCCTTGACGGCCTGAACCCGGTAGTAACGCTCAAAAAGCCGGGGTACGTCCTAGTCTATTTAACATAATATGAAAAGTCAAAATTCCTTGGTCATGCTCAAGCGTCTTAATTGAGTTAAAATCCTGATAGATGATAGTGTAAATCAAATAACAATGCCTGGAAGACTATTTGGAAATACACCTCAAGCATATATGGAAGCGGGGCCAGCCGCATCTGGAACAAAAACAAATTGTGGTCGATGATTTTAAATGTTCCAGTATAGGCAAACAGCAGCAGCAAGGTTCGCACAGCAGTAACCACAATTTTTTCCTGTATCGTTTATGCCAGATTTCATCAGCAATTGAATTTCGTCTGTCAAGAATGAATATGATAGTAAAATCAGGAGGCGTAACTTCTGGGCCAATTTATATACCGTAAAAAATGCAGTGCCTGCCGCATCTAATTAACGAAATTTGATTAATCTTTAAGTTGACCTATGGTAAATAGTTGCTTGCATGGTAAATAGTTGCTTACAATCAGAAGTAAGTCGATTTTTCCGAATAAAGTGCGAAACTACCGCTCTTTACGTCGCGTCGGTGTGGTAATACCATATTAAACAAAAAATATACCGTAAAATTAATGATAATAGAAAACCACAATTGCATTGATTTACTTCAATAAGCTAATCCTTTATGCAGCCGGCTGAACGTCTCTTTGGTCACGTTAAGAAAGGAGGCTACCATGTAATGCAGTATACGTTTGACGACAAAGCTTTCCTTGGCGGCCACATAAGCATACCTATCCTTTGCGGCTGGTATCCGCAGCATTTTTTCTCTGTAATGTGAACTGCCAGCCTCACCCACCTGGAGCAGCATCAGGAGTACTGATAGTTCCGGAAAACTGGGAAGCAGTTTCTGCAGGTGTTTGACCGATAAAGTTTGCAAGGTTGCAGAGGACACCGAACTGATATATTCATCACACGCGACCTGATTCAAAAGCCCTTGAGGAACGATTAAATCGCCTCCCTGCTTAAACCAAATTGAAATTTTGCCAATAGCGCCTTCGATGGCCCCTTGAATGATTCCATGTTGAACAAAGTAGATCGAACCCGCGTGATTACCCCGAGACAGAAAGGTTTCCTGCGCCTCGAACCGATTGGTTCGTATGCCCTCACCAAGTGCATTGCCAAATTTTTGCGATATTGTCTTGGTTTGGTTAAGGCGCTGTATAAATGCAGCCACATCACTCATCATCAACAATTGTTTACACAAAGGAGATGAATACTGGCTTTATCGTCAAGTGGCAACGTATGGCTGCGAAAATGCCATCCTGTACCTGCACCGCGCAACCTTAACAAGTTATTAACGTAAAAAGTAAATTATCACATATATGGGAAAATTATAATTATATTTGATATGCTCGAATTTGCTGCTCGCGGCAGCTTCGGGCCTCCCAGTCGATTAATGTTTTGTAATTGTATATTTTTTATGGCCGGTGCAGTGAACCAAATAAAAGCATTTATTCAAACCTACCTGAATTATGACTTCTCAACCCTCCCCAAGCATGAACTGGAAGAACTCCGCGATTTTATAAGCAATATCACTTTAAGGCTGAGGTGGGAAATTGAGGATACTTATAGTAACTGTCCCAATGAGACTGCCAAAGCCGACTATGTTGCTTACGTTCAATCCCAACTTATTTTTCTAAGTAATCACCTTAGCGAAAGCAATGAGGGCAAGAGTCTGTTCTCAGCGGTAGCCATACCAGGAATATTCATCAAGATACAAGTGAACATCTTCCATATTCTTGAATACATGCGCATTAACTTTACTGATTATTTCCAGTTTAGCAGCTTGCTTCCCGCCAATTTTGTAACTCAAATGAAATCGGAAACTCCCATTTTTGAAACCGTGGTCAACAAGGCCGCCGCGGCAGGAGCGGATCCGGCATTGGTGATGCTGATCAGCAACTTCAGTTATGCAGCGCTTGAAACCGAACGCTTCAAACTCCGAACTTGGCGTCAATGGGATTTTTGTATAAAGACAATTCTTGTGTTCGACCAATTCTTAGATCAAATCTCAGATAAGGATGTCGATCTTCAATTGCTTAAGCTGTTCATTTGCCGGGATTTCAATAGCATTCAAGTGTACGCTTACTTTCTCAAATATGTGGAGCGCATCACGAACAGCGACGATGCTTATCAGGAACAGAAACAGGAGCTCTTATATCTTGCCAAAGTGTTTCAACAGGTGCGGGTGGAGAATCCGCATCCCTTTAATCCTAAAGTGCAAGAC
>CAXTCH010000280.1:0-5099 GCA_964241945.1 uncultured Mucilaginibacter sp. | reverse complement strand
TGTTACATTTAACTGGGCCCTATGTAAAAGGTTGCCTCTTATTTGAGAATGGAAAATGGACAGCAATCCGATTATTTCCCTATAGTGAAGAGCTGCTGAAGAAAATTATTGAGAAAATAACCACGATGACCAAAGTGGTAAGTTTGGTCGATGACGCACATGTCAATCCTTATATCGTGCTGGCCGATGGAAAGCTTTATCGGTTCGGTAAGTAAAGCAGCATCCTTTTGTGCTAAAATAGTTCGAAAATTAATTTAGCACACTTATAGTGCTTTACAGCGTTTCAATTTCTTAAATACAGCCGTTCTTTGTATTACTTCAACTGTATGATCAATATTGATATAATTTGATAGCAACATTTTGCTCAAGCATAGACTTATCGTTTTTAAAATAACTCGTTACCAAGCGAAGTTGATTTATTATACCATTAAACGTTAACTTGACGGCCTATAATCTTCCTTTTCGACGAAATTAATATTTATATTAAAATCTTAATCACCGGCTTAAAAATAACCCGTTAAGGGTAAAATTTTTCTTGAAATTAGTTTAATTCAAATTAAACTCAACTAAATTAATTGAGTCTTAAATGAAACTCACTGTGACGCAATAGCGTATAAGCTTACAGTAAGCAAAACTTACCATGGCAGCCGGTTTGCAGTGATCCGGCCGGCAGCTTTTTAAAACTGCGCCCCCTTAATTAATTTAAACTATTTGTTAGATGCTAAACGAGTGCCCGTAAAGCGGGCACTTTTATTTTATGAACATTCGTCCCTCAGAAAAAATTTCGACTGACCAACTCAATTCAGGCTTGAAACTGGTTATTGCCGACGGACTTTCTGCCGAAGCGATGGTGGTTTTTACCAGCGGCACTTTTTTAACAGCTATGGCCATTCATATGGGCGCCAGCAATTTTCAGCTGGGCATGTTAGCCGCATTGCCTACGTTTACCACTATCTTTCAACTCCTATCCGTTTGGCTGGTACAAAAATTTAATAATCGCCGGCTCATTGCCTCTGTGTTTAACCTGCTGGCCCGCCTGCCGCTTATTGCCATTGGCGTCATGCCATTGCTGTTTAGCGGCACTACTACCATACAGGTACTTCTGATTTTGCTGTTCTTTCAGCACATTTTTGGCGACATTGCCGGAGCGAGCTGGAACTCATGGATGAAAGATCTGATTCCCGGCGAGCGCCTGGGCAGCTTTTTTTCGCACCGCAGCCGCATGGCGCAAACCCTGAATGTAACGTTGAGTTTGGCTACAGCCCTGTGCCTGGATTATATTAAAACCCATTATCCTGCACAAGAGATTACGGCTTACACTACCCTATTTTTGGCCGGCGGTCTGCTGGGCATGATAAGCGTATTTTTATTATTGCGCACTCCCGAGCCCAAGCCAACGGTAATGGATGCGAAGGTGCTTACCCTGTTCGGCAAATCCTTAAAGAACAAAAACTTTAGAAATCTACTGGCTTTTAACTCTCTATGGGCATTTGCGCTGAATCTGGCCACACCGTTCTTCGCCGTGTTTATGATGAAAACCATCGGCCTGCCTCTCTCCTATGTCATCGTATTAGGCATTGTAAGCCAGCTGAGCAGTATTGCCTCTTTAAAATTATGGGGCAGGTATTCCGACCGTTTTAGCAATAAAACCATCATCAATATTTGTGCACCGCTGTATATCACCTGTATATTGGCTTTTGCTTTTACGGCTATGCCCGCATCCCATTTAACTATCATGGTGATGTTGTTTGCTATCCATGTGTTAAGCGGTCTATCAACGGCTGGCATTAATCTGGCGCTGAGCAATATCGGAATCAAGCTGGCGCCGCAGCAGGAAGCGATTGTATATCTTTCGGCCAAAAATATGTTTGTAGCCTTCTTTTCCACCATTGCTCCTATGATTGGCGGTTTGCTGGCCGACTTCTTTGCCACTCATCAGTTGACCTGGAATATACAGTTTACTGGTTCCCGTCATATCACGCTCAATTTGTTAAACTTGCAGGGCTGGAACTATTTCTTTATCATCGGCGGTTTGCTGGCCATGTTGTCACTAAAACTGCTGGCCGGGGTGAAGGAGCAGGGCGAAGTAAGAAAAGACAAAGTATTATTGCATATGCATGCATCCTTCAGGCAACAGCTGCGGCACAATCTGGTCCGCGAGGTTGCAGATAGTATCCTGCTTCCTTCCGCCCAGGTTAAACGCCGGGTTGGACGGCTATTTAAACCGACTGCGTAAAAAACCTTCAATTTTACCGGTAACAATAAACGGCTAATGCAAATAAATGCATTGGCCGTTTATTATTGTAGTACCGCTACTCCACTTTAATTTTACGGAATCTTATAATACAAGGTAACCACCGGTGGTAAACCCTGGTCCTGTGGCGCACTGTAATTTCCTACGGCAACTGCATTGTTGTTTGATACAATCTGTGCGCTCACATTGGTAATTTTAGAAGCGCTGGCAACAAAAGTAATACTGCTGCTTTGGTCCACCGTGTATTGACCTGTATAACTGTACTTGCCGGTGTTGGCGCTGTAATATATATGGTTGGTGTTGGTATCGTAAATTTGTATAGTAAGCTTGGCTGCAGTATCAGCGGCCGTGGCACTGAATTTCAGAATATTTGCGGTTGAGCTGCTGCTATCAGTGTCGGAACCTTTTTTTGATTTCTTGCAGCTTACCAAACAGGCGAATACCAGCAGCACAACACTGGCTTTGGTAAGCGTATATAAGGTTGGTTTAAATTTCATGATGGATGGTATACGAAGTAAGGCAATGAAAAGATTTACCTGCGCAATTTCTTACAGGTATTGATTTAACTCTTGTGCATGCTTCACACTGTAAGGCAGGTCTTTTAAGTCGCCAAAACCGTATTCTGCATAAATAAATTTAAGCCCGTTGGTTTCAGCGCCATGCTGGTCGTGCAGCGTATCGCCTATAAATAAAGTATGTGCCGGCTGCAAATGCTCTTGTTCCAATATATCTTTTACCATCAGTCCTTTATCGGCATAAGGCGGCTGTATACTGTCTATACTGTAAACCGCTTTAAAATAGGAGTCGATACCCAAATGTTTTAACACAGAATGCGTGGGTAACAGTCGCTTGTTAGTTGCAATATATAACTGGATCCCGTTGTCAGCCAACTGTTTCAATAATTCTGCCATGCCGCCGAAAAGCTCCGACATCCGGTAACTCTCGGTGTCATACTTATGCTGGAAGATGTGAATGAATTCATTTATCTTTTCTTCATCCTGTTCCCCGGTTATCTTCTTAAATATCTGCCGCATCGGTGGACCTACTAAAGGCCTTATATTGTGCGTGCTCGTTTGCTGATAAACCTGCTGGTAAGCATAATTAAAAGCATGCTGCAGCCCGGCGTAGGAATCGGTGATGGTACCATCCAAATCGAATAGTATAGCCGTAATTTGATTGTCCATAGGCGCTGAGGCTTATCGCAGAAATGCTTTGATGGCATCAGCTACCTGTTCCGTATGGTTCTGCTGCATACCGGGCCACAGCGGTAAGCTCAGGCAGGTATCTGCAATCTCCTCCGCTACAGGGAAACTGCCTTTGCCGAATCCCAGACCGGCATAAGCCTGCTGCAAATGCGGCGGAATCGGATAATGTATCAAGGAACTGATTTCGCTATCGGCCAAATGCTTTTGTAAGGCGTCGCGTTCTTTTACACGCACCACATACAAATGGTACACATGTGTAGCACCCGCAGCTGTAACCGGAAGAGTAAGTCCCTCTGTGCCTTGTAAAGCTTCATCATACCAAGCGGCTATTTGCTGGCGCTGAGCAGTCCACTTTTTCAGGTATTTTAGCTTCACCGACAAAAAGGCCGCCTGGCACTCGTCCAACCGCATATTGTAGCCAATCAATTCATTACGATACTTTTGTTGCGAACCGTAATTACGCAATACACAGGCTTTGTCAGCCAGGTGCACATTATTGGTTGTAATGGCTCCAGCATCGCCTAAAGCACCAAGGTTTTTTCCCGGATAAAAACTGGTACCATTAATATCGCCCCAGCTACCGGTAAGCTTTCCTTTATAAGCCGCTCCCTGGGCCTGTGCATTATCTTCAATTACATAAAGATGATGTTTTTTGGCCAACGCCATTATATCCTCTAATTCACAGGCTTGCCCATATAAGTTTACCGGCATTACTGCTTTTGTTTTAGAGGTAATGGCTGCTTCTATGGCATCTGCTTTTATGTTATAAGTATGTATATCGGGCTCAACAAAAACGGGAGTGGCGCCTGTGTAAGATACCGCCAGCGCCGTAGCAATGTATGTGTTTGATGGTACAATTACTTCGTCTCCGGCTTTTATATCCAGGGTACGCAAGGCAATGTGCAAGGCATCCAAACCATTGCTGATGCCTATGCAGCGACTGGTTTCATTAAAGGCAGCATACTCCTGTTCAAATTGCTCAACTGCCGGACCGAGTATATAATTACGACGGTCATAAAACGCTTCAAAAGCAGTAAGAATTTCTTCTTTTATCTGTTGGTTTACGTATTCGAATGATACAAATGGAAGCATGAAATTTATTAAAGCGGTTTTGAGTGAGTAATGGAGTTACAGAGATTTTTTATAAGTCAGAAAATCGTCGTAGTTGCGTATGTAGTCATCTTCGGTATAAATGCTCGAAGCCAGAACCAGACATATAGCACCTGACGAAAAATTATGGATTTCGCGCCACATGCCGGGCGTTAAATACAAGCCAATATAAGGACGGTTAAGGCTGACCGTCTTGCGGTTTACGCCGTCATTTATACTTACGTCGAAAGCGCCGCTGGCGGCCACTATCAATTGCTGCAGGTCCTTATGGGCGTGCGCCCCTCGTGACTCGCCGCCCGGAACATCGTACAAATAATAAATTCTTTTTACTTCGAACGGTATGTCTTTTAAGTTTTCAACTGCGGTTAAGTTACCGGTACGATCTATATAACGGTGAAGTTCAAGAGTAAAGCAGTCAAAAACTGTGTTTTTACGCATGCGTCAATAATTTAAATTGTTCCCAGTTTCTGATGTATTGGTCTGTATCATATTTGCTTTCTGAAATTACTATTTCTAATTAGTTATGCTAA
>CAXTCH010000279.1:0-5109 GCA_964241945.1 uncultured Mucilaginibacter sp. | reverse complement strand
AATTCGCCTATCAGCGCCGATCCGTACTTTCAGGGGAATAATGTGCATAACTATTCCGAGGTGTATATTGGTATCAAGCGCTTTTTCTTCCGGGTAGATTATGGCCTGGCGTTCAGAGCCGGCAATAAGGTAGCTCAGGGTTTCAGAATATTCTATGGTATCCGCTAATTAGCTAATTTATATTTTGGCTGAAAAGTTGAAATGATGGGGTTAAAGTGTATTTCGCTTTTTCCCTGCCATTTCAACTTTTGTTTTTTTTCTCAATAAGATTTCTAAAACTGTTTCAAATCCTTGCTAACAGGAGCATTCTGATCATCAAAACTTATAAAGGAAGGCGATTAACGACGCTCATTATGCTAAAGCTTTGCATACTTATTTCCCCTTTTCAGGGAAATGATTCCCCGGCTCTTTTTTGGCGTATTAATTCAACTTTAATTAATTGTAAGGTTTATAAATGCTTTTGAGTGTATAGCTTACACTGCATTATATATTCCTTAAAAGGCGCAACTTTCGGGTAATTGGAACTGCTATTGCAAACAGAAGGCAAAGTCATAATTAATGGGTATACCTTTACACAAACCTTTGCTTTCGTTCAAATTTGTTTCTATATCAGCGCTCAGCTTCCTCATATTCGGATTAGGCTCTTGCAGTAAATCTTCCGCGGTTGTGCCTGCACAAATCACAAATACTTCAGTCACTCCGGTTGCCCCCATAGTGACCACCACCTCGGTTAATTATGCCAACGTAGATACCGCCATTTTTCAGAAGGGGAAAGAGGGTTATGCTTATTACCGCATACCTGCACTGGTAACCACGCTTAATGGTACAATACTGGCATTTGCCGAGGGCCGGAAAAACAGCCAGAATGACTACGGCGACATCGATGTGGTAATGAAACGCTCAACCGATGGCGGTTTAACCTGGAGTCCGCTAACGGTAGTTTGGAATGATGGCACCAACACTTGTGATAATCCAACCGTAATCGTTGATCAGCTTACAGGTGATGTACACGTTATTATGGGATGGAGCGCAGGAACAGATACAGAAAACGCGATGGCAAAAGGACAGGGTTCCGGGCGCAGGTTGTATTACACAAAATCAGCGGATAATGGTTTAACCTGGTCCGGCGTACAAAATATTACCGGTTCTGCAATCCAGGCCAACTGGTTTGCTACGGGGCCGGGGCATAGCATACAGTTGTCTGCCGGTGCAAATGCCGGGCGGATTGTGGTGCCTGTATACCTGCAAAATACAAAAAGCAACATTACCACCTGGGGTGTATACATGCTTTATTCAGATGATCATGGCCTTACCTGGAAATCCGGAAACATGGCGGGCCAAACTATGGTAGCCGGGGGCGAAACATCGGTAGCCCAACTGTCTGACGGCTCTCTGCTGCTCAACAGCCGCGCAGTGTCCGGAAACAATCGCCTTTCGGCAAGAAGTACGGATGGCGGCGTGAGCTGGAGTAATTTACAGGTGGAAAAAAGCTTGCTGGATGCTTTATGCGAAGGCAGCTTGCTGGCGGTAAATTTCAACAACAGCAAAATGCTTTTTCTGTCGAGCGTAGAGGCCACAACCCGTACCAATTTAACGATCAAGGTAAGTAAGGATGATGGCAGCAGCTGGAACTCAAAATTAGTAGTAGATAAAGTTAATCCATTTACTGCCTATTCTGATTTAAGCATTATTAACTCACAGCAGGCAGGCGTATTATACGAAGCAGGTAAATCATCGCTATACGAATCAATACGCTTTAAAACTTTTATGCTGAGTGATTTAAGCGACTGATATTAGTCATATTTAATGCATAATAAATTATTTACAGAAGATCAATTTCAGTTAAGGATGGCATTGTGCCCACGCAACTAAAATCACCAAATAAAAAAATACGTATCTTTGCAGTTCATTTAACGCTGTTTGCAACAGTATCAATGCGCTTATGCCTGAATATCAAACCCTGCTTTACTATTGTTATGCAACAATAGCTGATGCGGAGCAATTTGCTGCCGATCATCTTAAATTTTGTAAGAGCCTGAGTTTAGTTGGCCGTATCATTGTGGCCGACGAAGGTCTGAATGGTACCGTGTCGGGAACTGCCGAAAGCTGTCGCCATTATATGGATGCCATTTATGCTGATGGACGTTTCAATGCCACCGAGTTTAAAATTGATGAAGTGGATGAGCCTTCATTTGTAAAAATGCACGTGCGCTATAAATCTGAAATTGTGCATTCCGGCCTGCGCGATCCTCATATCATCAATCCGCAAAAGCAAACCGGTAAGCACCTGGAGCCGGCAGATTTTATGCGGATGAAAGATGAAGAAGATGTGATTATATTGGATGTCCGTTCAAACTATGAACACTCAGTTGGCCGTTTTAAAAACGCCATTACACTGGATATTGAAAACTTTCGCGATTTCCCGTCGAAAATTAATGAACTGGCCCAGTACAAGGATAAAAAGATATTGACCTATTGCACCGGCGGCATTAAATGCGAAAAGGCCTCGGCTTTGTTGCTGCACGAAGGTTTTGAAAACGTTTACCAGCTTCATGGCGGTATTATTAAATACGGTAAAGAGGCCGGCGGTAAGGACTTTGAAGGTAAATGCTATGTATTTGACAACCGCTTAACGGTAGACGTTAACCAGGTAAACCCTACCGTGGTTTCGACTTGTCGTAACTGTGGGAAAACCACGGATAAAATGATCAATTGCGCTAATCCCGAATGTAATGAGCACTTTACCCAGTGCGACGAATGCGGCGCGCAACTGGAAGGCTGCTGCAGTGCATCCTGCCAGACCCATCCCCGTAAACGGGTGTACGATGGCACAGGATACTATGTAAAAGTGCCGCAGCCGGTAAGTAAAGTAAAAGCTGCCCGGCTGCTGTCTGCTGAATAAAAATGCTCATCATAAACAAAGCCTGTCCCTATCGACAGGCTTTGTTGTTTTCGGGGCGCAATAAAAATTATTCATTTAAAATGTAATTTTGATGTTTACCTTGCCATCCTGCACCGGCAATTATTCAGCCGGTCAAATTCGGTAAAGTCATAAAAATCAATGATAAACTGTTGCCATGAGAAAGTTAACCCTGCGTTTTGTTTTAGGAATGCTGAGCCTATGCCTGGCATTTCCGGTTTTTGTAAACGGGCAAACTAAAACCGGTTATGATAAGGGGATGTACGTAAACAAAGGTGATACCCTGCCTTACCGCATTTTGTTCCCCCGCGATTTTAACCCCGCTCAAAAATATCCTTTGGTCATCATTCTGCATGGCTCGGGCGAGCGTGGATCGGATAACGAAGCGCAGCTAAAATACGGCGCCGATTTATTTCTGCGCGATAGCGTCCGCAGTCAGTACCGGGCTATCGTCGTATTCCCGCAATGCCCGGCTGACGATCGGTGGTCGAATGTTAAGATTGACACCGCCGGCGGCAAGCGGGTATTTAATTTTCAGGAGGGAGGAGACCCAACGCCATCTATGCATGCCTTGCTGGGGCTGATTGATCAGTTTTTGGATAAGCCTTATGTAGATGCGCACCGGGTATACGCCGGCGGCCTTTCCATGGGTGGTATGGGTACATTTGAACTATTGCGCCGCAGGCCTAAACTGTTTGCTGCCGCTTTCCCCATCTGCGGCGGTGATAATACCCTGAATGCAAAGATATATGCCAAACGTGTGCCGCTATGGATTTTCCATGGCGCTAAAGATACCACGGTGCCACCCGAGCATTCCATGGTAATGGTACAAGCCATTCAGGATGCTGGCGGTCATCCTAAGTTTACCCTATACCCCAACGACGGTCACAACAGCTGGGACGATGCCTTTGCTGAGCCAACGTTATTGTATTGGTTGTTTTCGAATAAAAAGTAATGTTTTTAATTTTCTGGTGCCCAGAATAACAACTTATAATCCGGTGTTATCTTCCTCAGGGGGCTTCGGCTTCGCCATTTTGGGGCTAAACCGTGGTTTGTAGGCAGGTTTAGGTGCATCAGCAGGTACAGGAGCAATTGGTTCTGTCGGAGCAGGCATAGTATTTTTTGCGGGCGGCTCAGGTGCCGGTTCTTGTGTCTGGGTCTCCTCAGCCGGCACAATTGCCTGCTTGGTAACGCCAGGTTTAAAGCGGGGTTTGAATGCAGGTTTAGCGGGGCCAGTTGCCGCTTCAGGCAGTATATCTTGAGTTAGTTGTACAGGAGTTAAATCTTCAATGTTCATGAGCGGCACAACTTTCTCTGTTTTCGATTCTTCAACAGATGGAGCAGCTTCAACAGCGGCAGGCTTAACTGCAGCTTTAAACTTAGGTTTATAAGCAGGTTTAGGGGCATCCGCAAGCGGTGCAGCCGGCGTTTGCGGTGTCGGTGCGGCAGTGGGTTGCTCAGCGACAGGCGGTAAGGATTCGGTATTTGCTTTTACTGCTTTTTCAATCTCGTCCACCTTCAACCGGCGCTTGTACGCGGGGTTGCCGGCAGGCAGGGCTTCATCTGCTAACGTCTCGGTGATGGTTTGCTCGGCAAGTTGATTTTCAAATCTAATCTTTTCGGGTTTAACATCAGGCGGTAAAGGGTATAGGCGGCGCAGTTTATTGAACCAGTATTTTTTGGTATGGTCAAAGCTCTTTTCGCCCATTTGCAAGTAATGGGCACTAAACTCTGCAAATAAACCTGCGTCTGCGGCCTGTAGTGCCAACAGATGAATCTTTTTCTTTTTAAAAAATTCTTCAAAGGTCATGCTGGCCTGTTGTTTTAAACCGGTATTTCAATATCCAAGTCATTCCACTTAATGCCGTAGGCAGTCACCGTCCACCGGTTACGTTCTTCTTCGGTGGCCTGCTTTAACCCGGGGTAGAAAGCCAACGGAAAAGCGGCTTGTTTACCATCCGGCTTTTCTACGTACAACATATCGCCCTCTATGGATACCTTGAAATTCTGTTGCTGCTTGCGTGAAGTGAAAATAGCCATAGTAGTAGAGTGTTAAGTGATATAAATTAACAAAGCGAACTTATTAACAGCCGTTGCTGATTTCGGCAGGCAGGTAAATAAATTCGCTTCTGCTAATTTGAATAAGCAAAAATCCGGTTTCTTGTTTTTTCCTCTCGCTTTTAAGCCCT
>CAXTCH010000278.1:1761-5122 GCA_964241945.1 uncultured Mucilaginibacter sp. | reverse complement strand
TCCAAGGGCCGTGCCATCCAAAATATCATCAATATCCCGAAAGAGGAGAAGATCAAAGCTTATATTAAAATTATCAACCTGAAAGATCAGGACTATCTGGAGAATAACTTCATTATTATGTGTACCACTAAAGGTGTAATTAAAAAGACATCTTTAGAAGCTTATTCCCGCCCTCGTGCCAACGGTATCAATGCCATAAATATCAACGATGGTGATACCCTGCTGGAAGCTACGCTAACTACCGGCAGCAGTGAGATTGTAATGGCGCTTAAATCGGGTCGTGCCATCCGCTTTAATGAATCAACGGTACGGCCCATGGGACGTACAGCTACCGGTGT
This sequence comes from uncultured Mucilaginibacter sp., assembly GCA_964241945.1. Taxonomy (GTDB): domain Bacteria; phylum Bacteroidota; class Bacteroidia; order Sphingobacteriales; family Sphingobacteriaceae; genus Mucilaginibacter. The sequence goes on along the minus strand of CAXTCH010000278.1, from coordinate 4,784 downwards.
ACGCGGTATCACTTTGGAGGACGAACACGATGAAGTGGTGGGTATGATCGCCATTAACGATCCGGGCACTACGGTATTGGTTGTATCTGAAAAGGGTTATGGCAAACGTACTGACATTGATGATTACCGCATTACCGGCAGGGGAGGCAAAGGTGTTAAAACCATCAGTGTAACTGAAAAAACCGGAAAACTTGTAGCTATAAAAGATGTTACTGATACGGACGATTTAATGATAATCAATCGTTCGGGCATCATTATACGCATCGCGATGAACGAACTCCGGGTTATGGGCCGTGCAACGCAAGGCGTAAGGCTGATAACATTAAAAGGTGATGACGAAATTGCTTCAGTAGCCAAAATTGAACATAGTGAGGAAGAAGAGTTGGAGCAGGCTTTAGAAAACACTGAAAATTCGGAAATACCAGAGCAGCCGGAAGAAGGTGGTGATGACCAAACTGCTGAACCAGAAAACGAATAAACTATGTTATGCCGTAAAGCATATATACTATTATCCGCCTTGTTATTTACTACCGTCACCGCTTACTGCCAGTCGGAAGCATTAAAGTCGGTAGTAAATAACCTGGCGTTTTATAAGCAAAAGACAGATTTGAAGTTTTTGGCCAGTGCCCAGAAATCTGTAGATAGCCTGATTGTTACAAAAAAGGATTCGGCTAATTTAGAAAAGAACGTGTATAAAGCGATTGTGTATTCCAGTATCGCTTACATCGATTCTGCTAACAATTTAAAACAACCGGCCGGCTTTTTTCAAAAAACAGTTGCACTGGTTGATCGTTTATCAAGCCGCAAAGACATTTATAAATATCAAACCGAATTGGATTTTGCAAAGCGGTGTCTGGCCAACGTTTACATAAGGCAGGGCTTTGATTTTATTTACCGCTCTGATTTTAATAATGCTTTGCAGCAATTTCAAAAGGCGCAGGTGTATGCGCCAAAATATGCTCAGCTTAATGCGTATTTGGGATATGCTTACAGTAAAAGCGGAGATTTGACCGATGCCGCAAAATACTACCAGATGGTATTGAGTAATGATGGCGCTAAGCCAGAATACATTGAAGCTACAGCGAATATTTATAAGCAGATGGGGGACACCTCCAAAGCTTTAGAGATATTAAGCAATGGGCGTAAACTGTTACCGACCGACAAAAACCTATTAAACGAACAAGCGAACATTTACGCTAACCGTGGAGATTATAAATCATTAACCAGCTTAATTTCGCAGTTGTTGGATGCTAACCCCACTAACGCTGAAACAGCGTTTGTTGCTGCTGATTGCTATGATCATTTGCACCAGACAGACAGGGCCGAATCGTTATATCTGCGGGCTATAGAGCTCAATAGTTCGGCTTACGCACCAGTGTTTAATTTAGGTGTACTATACTTAAAGCAAAGTACGTTAAAGCGTAAAGACAGCAATGAGCAAATTAAGCGTGCTGTTCAGTGGCTGGAACGTGCCAATGAAATATCGCCTAATGATACCCATTGCCTTCAGCTGTTGCAAACGGTATATGCAAAAACCGGCGATACTGATCAATTAAATAAAGTGAAAGACAGATTATATCAATTAACCAACTAACCCATATGAAAATCAAGTTTTTGATGGCAGGCCTGTTAGGCTGCGTTTCGGCAACCACGTTTGCCCAAAAATCAGAGCTTAGCAATGCTCAAACTCAATACGATAAGTATGAAACCATGCGCGGCACACCTGCCATGGCCACTATGGCTAATACCAGTATCAACGATGCAAAAACATCGATTGATAAAGCCAGCACTAATGAAAAAACCGCTGCGCTTCCGCAAACTTATGCATTAAAAGGAGCCATATATTCATCATTAGCGATAAAAGATACGGTAGCTTCAACTTCGCTACCCTTATTTACCACTGCAGAAGATGCTTTGAAAAAAGCAAAAACTGCAGATGCAAAAGGAGAGTATGCCAAACTAATCAATAGCGGTAACATTAATCTTGCACAGTATCAGTTAACCCAGGGTGTAAAAAATTACCAGTCAGGTAATTTCGATCAGGCTTACAAGTCATTTGACTATTACAGAACTGTTTTGCCTGAAGATACCAATGCAATTTATTATACAGCTTTAGCTGCTTATAATTCAAAAAATTACGGTGCGGCTATTACCAACTACAATAAACTGGTAACTACCAATTTTTCAAAAAAGCAGGGAGCCTATAAAGATATGGCAAATGCGTATTTGTATAATAAAGATACCACCGGTGCTTTAAAGGCATTGGATGCAGGTATCACCAAATATCCAAATGACGCCAGCTTACGTCGGACTGAAATTGAAATTGGTTTGCAACAAGGTAAGCAAAAGGAAATTTTAGATAAGACTTTAGCCGCAATTAACAGCGATCCTAAAAATAAAACTTTGTATTATTACGCAGGCCTGGCTTACTCAGGTACAGCTGAAAGCATTAAAACAACTGCAGGTAAAGATGCTGCCGGCAAAGCTGCATTGACCAAAGAAAGGGATGATGATTTTGCCAAATCTGCAGACATGTACAAAAAGGCTTTAGAAATTGACCCTAATTATTTTGAGGCTAATCTTAATCTGGGTTATGTGCTAATGGCACCTGCTGTGGATATGTTTAACGCTGCCAACAAACTGAAGCTACAGAAAGATTATGATGCTGCTATGGTGAAGGTTACTGCGCAAGCGGATAAAGCCAAACCTTATTTAGATAAAGCCATCGAGATCCAGCCAAAATCTCAGGTCGGATTATCAAATCTTAAAAATTATTATATCATTAAGAAAGATAATGCCCACATTACTGAGATGACTCAGCGACTGAAGGACGCTCAATAATAAAAGGATTTATAGAGGCTCTGCAATAGGAGCCTCTATATTTAAGTTATCTACTTAACATAATGTTAATTATGAGAAAAATGGAATTATAAAAAAAGCACTGTTTTAAACAATGCTCAAACCGATTATTTTAAGGATGCACTGATTGCTTTTGCTGAATCCAAATGCATCTGCAGCTTACC
>CAXTCH010000278.1:0-1661 GCA_964241945.1 uncultured Mucilaginibacter sp. | reverse complement strand
TTGGCAAAGCCAATCACCCTTTGGTTTTGTGAACTTTTCTCGGCCAAATCCGATGCTGCTATTTCTGTATTGCCCGATTCATAGGCATCGTGTATAAATCCGTTCCCGGTATCGTCCAGTAGTGTTTTTTGGTTGTAGTTTTTTGCTTTGCGATTATCATTACAAGCTTCCATATAGCAACATGACAACGCAAGCAGACTTATCAGAACTGTTTTTTTCATGAGTGTAGATTGTTTGATGTGATAGTTACATAACAAGCAATCTGTTATCTGGTTTACATCAATTGCAATATTACCCATGTTGTATGTGTAATACTGCAAGATATAAATGCATGAAGTTTAAACGCTTAAGCTAAATTTCGCCCCGCATTTACAATGCCGTATACCGTACGTATAGCCAGCTTTTTGTAAAGTTCTTTCTCATGGTCATCAGTAGCGGCCTGTAATTTTTGCAGTGCATAATGCTGTGTAGTTACCAAGGGCAATATAATGCGCTCGCGCAGTGCTATTGATCGTTTTTCAACCGGGTATTCCTCCATCAGCGTTTGGGTGCCGGTAAGTTTAAGCAGCATGCTTTTGGTGAGTTCAAATTCATCTTTCAGCGTTGTCCAGAACTCGCCGTATTGCTCATCATGCTCTAAATAAGCAGTGATGCGAAAATCAGACTTTGACATTGACATCATGCAGTTATCAATCATTGTTTTAAAGAAGCCCGATTTCCGGTACAATTCTTTAATCTCTTCCCAGCTACCTTCGTTTTCTACCTTCTTTAATGCGCGGCCAACTCCGTAAAAGCCGGGAATATTTTGCTTCAGCTGGCTCCAGGCCGTTACAAAACTGATAGCCCGCAGATCAGAGAGTTTCAGCGGTCCGTCGGCGCTACGCTTGGTTGGGCGGCTGCTGATGTTGGCACCCGCCAATAATTTAAGCGGACTCAAATTTTCGAGGTAGGAGGTAAATATAGGTGCCTCACGCAAATCAATAAATGCCTGATAACTTTCTTGTGCCATAGTCGAAATCAACTCTTTATGGCGATTATCCAGCAAATCATTATGTTCAGGGTGCAAAGCCGACATCAATCCGGCATTCAGTAATTGCTCTATATTGAACCGGGCCGTTTCCATAGAGCCATATTGAGAGCTCACCGTTTGGCCCTGGATGGTTAATTGGATATGCGTATTTGCAATTTCCTGTCCCATCGCTGCGTAAAAACGGTGTGTTTTACCGCCGCCGCGTGCCGGAGGGCCACCTCTCCCATCAAAAAATGCCAAATCGATATCATACTTATGAGCCATAGCCGTAAGCTCTACCTTGGCCTTATAGATAGACCAGTTGGCCATTAAATAACCGCCATCTTTGGTACTGTCTGAAAAGCCCAGCATAATAATTTGCCGGTTACCCCTCAGCTCCAGATGTTTGCGATAAACCGGATGCTGATACAAGGTTTCCATTACCGCTGCGGCATCGGCTAAATCATCTACGCTCTCAAACAGCGGCATAAAATCAACCGTCAGTGTTTCTGTTTGCCAGCCGCTCCATAAGAATAAATTCATGAGCTGTAAAATATCGGTAGCTTCCTGGCAATTGCTGATGATAAATCGGTTGCAGGCTCTTTCGCCGTTGCTTTTCTGCAGCTGCTTCATAATACGGATGGTACACCAG
>CAXTCH010000277.1:3909-5129 GCA_964241945.1 uncultured Mucilaginibacter sp. | reverse complement strand
CGACCAGCAGGAACTTTTTTTACTTGCAGTTGCCATAGTTAGATGTTTTAGTTGACATGGGTAAGGCAATTATTGTTCCAGCAGATAAAATTGGGCAATTGTAGTTGTGGCGGTATAAATTTGAGTACTGCATAAAGTACAATACCTTTGCTCACATGCAAAAATCTATCGAAACCATCCGCCAGCTGCGGCATACGGTTTTAAAAACCATCAACGGCCTCAGCCTTGAACAACTCAACCGCATTCCCGAAGGCTTTAACAACAATATTATCTGGAATGCAGCCCACCTGGTAGCTGCACAGCAGGGCATTTGCTACCGCCGTTCAAAGCAGCCTTTACAAGTAAGCGATGCTTTCTTTGAAGCCTATAAGCCCGACTCGAAACCCGGCGCGCCGGTAACGCAGCAGGAAGTAGAAGAAATTAAAGGTCTGCTGCTTTCTACAGTAGATGCCCTGCAGGAGGATTATGATAAAGGATTGTTTAACGGTGCATATGAGGCCTTTGTGAGCCGCTACGGTGTACCGCTGAACACCCTCGAAGAAGCTGTTGCCTTTCTGCCTTTTCATGAAGGCTTTCATTTGGGTTATATTACGGCGTTAAAGAGAATTATCGGTCAATCCTAAGTCGCCCGGCGGCAAATACGATGAATTGATTTATTTTCGTTTAACTATATTGTGCTATAATCAGGTATCGATTAATACAATCAAAAAATGAATAATATGGACGAATATATATCCTTTGAGCAAATCCCGTTCGGTTCGGATGATTTTGCCGATAACCCGGAGTCGCGCTGCCCCTGTATGCTGCTGCTGGACACCTCGGGCTCCATGGGCGGCCTGCCCATTCAGCAACTCAATGAGGGTATACAGGCGCTCAAAAGCGAGCTGATGCAGGACCCGCTGGCCTCCAAACGTGTAGAGGTGGCCATGATTACCTTTGGTCCTGCCAGCCTGGAGTCGGATTTTCAAACCGTGGATAACTTTTACCCCAAGCATTTAACCGCCAACGGCGATACACCTGTCGGCACGGCGGTAACTATGGGTATTGACCTGGTAAACAAGCGTAAGCAGGTGTACAAGCAAAACGGCGTGGGCTATTACAAGCCCTGGATTATTTTAATTACCGACGGCGGCCCGACCGATAGCTGGGGTCATGCCGCCCAACTGGTGAAAGAAGGCGAGGCCAAAAACTCGTTTGCCTTTTTTGCCGTGGGGGTAGAG
>CAXTCH010000277.1:0-3899 GCA_964241945.1 uncultured Mucilaginibacter sp. | reverse complement strand
AGGGCGCTAATATGGATGTGCTGAGCAAGCTGTCGGTGCGTACGCCACTAAAGTTGCAAGGACTAAAGTTCAGGGAGTTTTTTATGTGGCTGTCATCGTCCATGAAAATGGTATCGAGTAAAAATCCGGGCAGCCAGATCAACATGCTGCCGCCTTCCGGCTGGGCCGAGTTATGATCTGGAAAGCTATCGGGCAGAGCATAATTGGTACCTCGCATGTGCAGGCCGGTAAGGGTTGTGAAGATGCGGTGAGCTACAAAGCGGTACGTATTGAGGATGATGAAGAAGCCTTGATCGGTTTTGTAAGCGATGGTGCCGGCAGCGCTAAATATGCCGCCACTGCCTCGGCTGCCGTGGTAGCGCAAAGCGTTACCATTGCCGAGGAATGGCTCAATAGCGGAGTGCTTTTAGATGATACCCACCTGCTGCAACTGGCCGAAGCCATTTATGATGAGCTGAACCAAAAGGCAGAAGAACGGGAGGAACCGCTCAACGAGTTTTCGTGCACGTTGTTGGGCTTCATTATTTTGCCGGATAGGGCGGGGTTCCTGCAAATTGGCGACGGGGCCATCATCCGTAACGATGGCAGCGGGCATTTCACCTACTTGTGGTGGCCGCATAATGGCGAGTACCAGAATACCACCACGTTTTTGATAGATGACCCCAACTTTAAAAATCTGAAAACGAAGGTGATTGAAGAAAGCATCACCGAGGTAGCCGTTTTTACCGATGGCTTGCAGATGCTGGCCCTGAACAACGAGCAGGAAGCCGTTCACCAGCCTTTTTTTAATGATTTGTTTAAATGGCTGCGCATGGCAGGCAATGATGAGCATATCGGCATCCTGAACCAGAAGCTGGCCGATTACCTGGCCGGCAATGCCATTAACAGCCGTACCGACGATGATAAAACGCTTTTGTTAGCTACGCGGTTACCACATGACACCCCAGGCAACCTATAAAGGATTACAAGGTACCCTATACCCGGCAGGGCGCGAAATAGGGCGCGGTGGGGAAGGTGCGGTGTTTGAGGTAAAAGATAACCCTGCGCTGGTGCTTAAACTGTATACCGAGGCATTGGGAAGAGATAAGGCAGAGAAGCTGCAATACATGTGTTCTATTCAGGATGTGGAGCTGGGTAAATTTGCCGCCTGGCCGCTGGATGTGGTGCATAGCCCGTCTGGCCAAAACTGCGGCTTTGTGATGAAAAAGCTGGAGGGCTTTGTGCCGCTGCACATGCTGTTCAGCCCGATTGACCGCAAGCGGCTGTTTCCCGACAAAGGCTATAATTTTCTTATCCATGTGGCCCGTAACCTGGCTACGGCTTTTCACAAAATTCATTACCTGGGTATTGTGATGGGGGATGTGAATGAGGCCAATATATTGGTGAACGCTAATGGCATGGTGGCGCTGATTGACTGTGATTCCTTCCAGGTAAAAAATGGCGACCGCTATCATTTCTGCGAGGTAGGCATCCCCCGCTATACGCCGCCCGAACTGCTGGAGCGCGGCTCGTTTAACCAGGTGATACGCACCGTAGATACCGATTCTTTCTCACTGGCTACGCTCATCTTCCAGCTGTTGTTTTTGGGGCGACCGCCGTTTACGGGAATCAACCTGAGCAATGAAGATATCGACGAAGAAAAAGCCATCAAAACCCGCGAGTTTGCTTACTCCCTGCGCCGGAAGCGCAAAAAGCTGAACCCGGCCCGTAACAGTTTCGAGTTGCAAAACCTGACGGATGAACTCGTCGACCTGTTTCATCAGGCCTTTGAGACTACCGGTACGCCCCGGCCTGCACCCCGGCAATGGATTGCTGCCCTGGATACGCTGAGTAAGGAGATGATTACCTGCCATCATTCCAAGCTGCACCTGTACCCGCGCAAAATGCAGCAGTGCCCCTGGTGCAGGTTTAAGGAAAAGGCCGGCATTGTTTATTTTCTGGATGACTCTTACCTGCGCGGCATCCCTGAGCTGAATGATATTGACCGCTTTGTAAATGGCTTTAAGCTGGAAAAGATAGAACTGAAAAAGCTGTCGCCGCAGTATATCGTCAACGGTTTGCGACCTGCGCCTATTGGCCGGCGCTTCCGGCAATTAAAAGTGGTAAACCAGGCCATTTTCGTTATAGCTATATTGGCAACTATAACTGTATTTTTTGTTAATACCGATATTAATTATTCGTTTGTCGGTATTTTGTTTTTGCTGATGTTTTGGGCGGCTTCCCCTTTCAAAAGGCAATTGCAGCAGGAACTTACCCGCAGGCGCAATGTATTCAATACCCTGAAGCTTCATTTCGAAACCCTGATTTCGCAGCATAACAATCCCGCCGATTTGGTAAAATACAACCAGGCTGCACAAAAGCTGCACGGTTTAATCAACGATTTTAAAGGTTTGCCTGCCGAGTTCAGCGCCCGGAAAAAGAAGGTGGAAGAAAAGCACTACAACCTGCAATTCCAAACATTTTTGCAGCAGTTTACTATTGATGAACACCAAATCCCTTCCTTCGGGCCGGCTAAAAAGCAGTTGTTGTATAAAAGCGGCATCATCACCGCTGCAGATGTTAGCCGGCTCAACAGCGTAAAGGTGGCCGGTATCGGTCCGGCCAATATTCATATCCTGCAAGCCTGGCAGCGCCAGGTAGGAACGGCGTTTGCCTACGTGCCCGATTTTAATTTAATTAACCAGGACATTATTGTAGCCGGCCGCGACATCGGTATCAAAAAGCAAAAGCTGGAACACGATATCAAAGCCGAATACAAGGGTTTGCATTACCTCCGCGCCAACATCCTGATGTCGGTTACCTCACTGGAGCGCCAGTATGATGACCTGGCCAAAAGCCTGCACCAGGCAAGGCTGGATTTAGATGCTTTTCACCGGTTGGTGAAGTGAGGATGAGAATAAATAATCAGTCCCTTTGTCACTCTGAGCATCGCCGGTATTTAATCATTAAGCTATCCTAAGTAATTGTTGACGTTTTTTTAAAAACAACGTCCATGTCATTGCGAGGAACGAAGCAACCGCATGCTATACAGGACAAATATGCTGCCGTGCAATTGCTTCGCTGTTTAACTTGCGGCCGGTGTTGTCACCGCACCACTTTTCTTATTCGCCCTGCTACCTGGTGATACGGTGATAACACCGACTACAAGCTAAAATATTAAGGCTGGCCCCGGTTGCCGGGTTCAGGGGCAGCTACACACCCAGCCTTGCCGGGCCGTACAGGTCCAGCCCTTCCAGTTTCACCCCACCCAATACCGTTAAAATCAGCAGTCCGTTGTCGTAAACCAGTTGCTCGGCGTTAGTCGTGTGCAATTTTAAGATCTGCATTATACTCGGTGGTTATTTTCACCACTACAAATGTAATTTTATGTTCCTTTTTAGCAACTATGAAGTTTACATATTAAACACATATTGACAATAGTGTTATTTAGGACTACTTTTGACTGTAATGAGCCTGGCAGATAATATTAAAGACATTCGAGAGGAAAAGAACCTGAAGCAGATCGAGGTGGCTAATCACATCGGCGTGGATAAATCGGCTTACAGCAAGATTGAAAAAGGGTTACGGGCTTTAACCGTGGATGAACTGCAAAAGATGACGCAACTCTTTAACCTCACTATTGACCAGATCATTAATTTTGACGGCAAGGTGCCGCAGGAAGTGGTTTTAGAGAATATAACAGCCGTTGAGCAGATGCGCCTTATCCAGCAACTTGACGAGGATGACCGTCAGACCATCTTTAAGCTCATCGATAAGATGCTGACCAACAAGAAGTTTAAAGACTTCTTTCAGAATAATATGGCGACATTATAATGATTACCAAGGATTCAATTTATTTTCATGAAGACGATTACTGTCAAAAGGAGAGACACTAGCGTTGGTATCAAGTTCGCAAAATA
>CAXTCH010000276.1:2443-5146 GCA_964241945.1 uncultured Mucilaginibacter sp. | reverse complement strand
AGGCTACCAGGTATGAGCCGCCGTTATCGCCCAGCATGATGCCGCCGCCGCTGGAACTTGGGCCGCCGCCGCGAATCCAGTTACCATCAATAATTATCGGACTGTATGACGTACCGCTGCTCTCATACATATTAATGGCATCTTCAGGAAAGCTCTGACCAAAAACGTTTTCGCCTACGTTGTTGCTAACGGCATTGCCTGGCCCGTATACGTTGTTGAACTGTACAAACTGCCCGCGGGGAAACGGGCCTTTCATATTTAAAAATTGATTATTAGTAACTTTAATGCCGCCGCTCCATGCTTTTTCGGCATATACGCCGGTGCTTACATTGGTAAAAAAATTATTATCAACAGTAATATTTTTGCAGTTATATAAGTGAATGCCCACATCTGTAGAATTATACAGCTTATTGCCGGTGATGCGTATGTTATAACAATTGGTTAGCGTAATGTCTGGCACGGTGCCGCCGCTGATGGCTTCGCCGCTGATGGTCATATCGTGTGCACCGATCAGGTTAATTACCGGTGACACGGTGTAACCGGAGGTTGAGGACGATGCAGATGCCGCCGGTACATAAGTTGACAATCTTGAGCCGCCTATCGGCGTTTCGATGCTGTTATCGGGTAACTGCCATTGTACCGACAGGTTGTTGCCGCCGGCGCCTTGCTTATGCAAAACTTCGATGTAGTACTTGGTATTAGCGTTTAAAGATACGGTTGCCGATTTTTGCGAGTTGAATTTGTCCCACTGTCTGAAGTTGGTCCAGCTTAGAGTGTAAGCGATTTTTACTTTATTCGCGGGATCCTCGTCTGTTGACAGCCACAGTTCTGCTGCGTCATCGCCTGATATCCAAAAGATATAATTACCTGTTTGTGGCGCCGTAATGTAAGCCCTTATACGAGAGCCTACATTTGCGGTATTATCGTTTTGCTGCTCTTCTAATGAAGTAACCTGGCTTGTTGATGTGGGTTCGGTGCTGGTTGGTATCTGAATTACATCGTTACCAATAATATTATCCCATTCTTCACGTATAGCAACGCCCGAAATGCTTTCGGCAGCACTTAATGCCGTTGCGCGGGATGAAAGCTTTGCAGCATTAATACTAGTTGATGATACGTTTGGATTCAGGGCAGTTTCTTTGGAACATGAGCTTAATACCAATGCAACAGAACCGATGTACGCTAAAAACGTATAATAGTTTTGGGATGTTCTCTTTGTTAGGGTCATCTTAAAATTTAAATCAATTAGCACCTTTAACGTAACAATTGTGTTACTTATTATGATAGTATGATAAATACTTTGTATAATTTTTAATAAGTTCTTACAGATTGAATGAGGCTATATATTAATATTAAATAATTATTAGTTTAATAAAAATTAAATTATTATTTAATATTATCATTAATAGAAATTGTATTTTGTAGTAAAATTTTTATAAAATTAATATTTTTACGGATATAACTTAAATTATATTATAATTTTAAAATAAAAAATATTGTACGACAATTAAACATTTCCGATCGTTATGATAGTCACTAAACAATCAGTTACGTGCCATCAACGATGAGGGCTTTTTCAGTCGTTCCGATTGTTTCCAAACACAATAAATTTATTGTTGTACTTAGCCTGCTTTATGGTATTATATAAGTTTTATAGTAATTACTGTATATATGCTTATGTATCAAACATTTAACTATAATATTTTTTAAATCATAAATGTTAATATCATTTTTTATCTGCGGTAGCACATATTGGCACAGTTTCTGAGCAGTGTACAACAATATTATCCTGTAAATATTACTTATCGTATCAATATATCATTCTGCATTATGTTGGTACATATTATAATCTGGTAAATGATAATGCAAAATAATTATAGCGGTTATAGTATATTCAGTGATGAACTGAATAATTTACCTACATCTTCCAAAACCGTTATTAATACCATCAATCAGTATTCTTACTGTATTGCAGAAGAAGATACCGATTTCAGGAATGCATTGCAAGACTCAGATATATTGTTACCTGATGGAATAGGAATCGTTTTAGCATTAAAAACAATTACAGGTAAAATAATTAAAAAAATATCCGGGGCTGATTTACATCAGCATCTGCTCGGTAAAACAAATGCAAGCAAGGGGAAGTGTTTCTACCTTGGCTCTTCAGAAACCACACTCAATAAAATTAAGGAGCGTGTGGCTATTGAATATCCTGACATTATTTTCGAATCTTATTCGCCTCCATACAAGCCTGTTTTTACAGAACATGATAATCAATTGATGATTGAAAGGATCAATGCTTTTAAGCCCGATGTTTTGTTTGTGGGAATGACGGCCCCTAAGCAGGAGAAATGGTCACATGACCATAAAGACCAATTGGATGCAGCTATCATATGCTCTATCGGAGCGGTTTTTGATTTTTACGCCGGAACCGTTGAAAGGCCTACTAAATTCTGGATCGATCTGGGTTTAGAATGGTTTATACGCTTATGCAAAGAACCAAAGCGCATGGGCAGACGATATCTGTATTACGGCCCTATATTTATTTACAATTTATATAAGGAAAAATTAAGGTCTTGCCTGTCAGGAAAGCCGGCATTATAAATAGTCCCGCTTTTTTCTATCAGAAAATGCTTTGTTATACATTAATAAAGCAACAGAAGAGTACTTTAATCTTTTGTTGCTTAGCGTTCGTTGGCCTTT
>CAXTCH010000276.1:0-2343 GCA_964241945.1 uncultured Mucilaginibacter sp. | reverse complement strand
GCCTTTTTTACCTGCCTGCTGAATTTTATATACCGGTTAGCAATCTGCCTGATTACCAAGGCCTTCAAACCAAATGGCTTTTTAATTTGTTTCTGCAGGTAAGGTACAATTAACTCGTCACTGCAAAATTTGAACTCCCTTTGCCGGCCATCATCCATCGGTGTTTCCAGAAAATTAACGCCAAACGTATTGGTCGACTCCTCATCAAAACCAATATTATTAACTTTTGATAGTGCAGGGTAAATAACTTTCAGCCTGTTTTCGGCAATGTGTACCTGCAGCTGCACATCCCAGGTGGAAATGATGCCGCTTATCTGCTTCCTGATCATTCGGCCTAAATCATATCCTTCAGCATTCAGCCTTTTCATAAAGCCGGGAGAGTGGTCAATAAGGCGTTGAAGTTCCTGATGGTCCCATATTACGTTTGTGAACCTGTCGGCCCAACCGCCCCAGCCATATGAACAAAATCTTTTATATACAATAGTATCATAAGCGTAATCTTTCAGCTTCATAGGGTAGTTATAGGCCGTTACGCAAAATACAGATTTATGGTCTTTGTAAAATGTCAGACTATCCATCAGGTATTTAATATAGTTGGGCGATACAATCAAATCATCCTCAACCACAATAAACTCTTCATAATTAGCGCACAAGTACTTAAGTCCTTGTTCAAAGTTAGGGCCTGTACTAAAGTTCCGCTCTCTGAATTGTTTGATTACGGATTTGAAACCAGTTATTGAATTAATGTATTCGCGTGTTTCCAGTACACCGCTTTTATCACGCTCGCCCTTATAGCCATCGCTGAAAAATACAATGTTGAGGTCCTTACATTCCGGGTTCTTGAGGAGCGCATCAATACAGCGTTTTAATTTTGCAGCTCTGGAGTAGCAAAATACACCGATAACAATATTTCTGTTCACAAAACTCATTTTAATATTAATTCTTAAATCTGTCCCAGATTACCGGAAACAAAGTTTTCATCCAAAGTTTAACGAAAGTTGCAGGTACATGCGAAGGGAAGTGCGTTTTAATAAAGTGCATATACTCTTTGTAAGCCAAACCTTTCGGGCTTTTTAGGTACTTTATCCTGTCCGCTAAAGAGGCGTCTGCCGATTTCCAGTTTTGGCCATGGTCATCAACGCAGTAGCCCAGTATGCCCGGTACTACCAGCACCTTGTAACCTGCTTTCTGCGCACGCAGCGAATAATCAAAATCGGCAATGCTGTGTGTATATGCCGGAGATAATATGCCGATCTTCTGAACGATTGCAGCCGGAACCAGCATAATATTAGCATTAGCCATATCACATTCCATGTACTCAGTGTCGCTGTAAATGGTATAACACTGCACTTTATTTTTGTTGTAAAGCTTTTGCCCGCCGTAGGATATTTTACCTGTATCACTTTCCATAGTGCTGCCTACGCAGATGGCCGGTTCTGTATTCGTTTCAAAGTATTTCAGCAATTGGTTTATGGCCGTATCCATTAATACCGTATCATCGTTTAACAACAGGTAGTAATCCAGTTTATCGCTTACCGCCTTGCCCCATGAACTCCGCATCCCTCCTGCCCAGAATAACTGACCGCTGCCCTTGAATAAATTTACTGCCGGAAACTCGGCAGCAACAGCCGAGGCGGTACCATCGGATGAGTTATCATCGGTTAAGTAAACAATAAGCTCTGCCTGTGTGATGTTTTTTTGGTTATATAAGCTTTTCAGGCAGGCCAATGTTTTCTCCTTTCTGTTAAAGGTTGCCAAAAGTACACCTATCTTCATGTAGCGATGCCCGTTTTAATTATTTGTTATCAGCCTGCTTATCACAGGCATTTTTATCAGTCTTTTTCGTATAGCCCTATAATAGCTCAGAGTGTAATACTTCACTTTCATTGTAGCTGACAGATACGGAACACCCAGCTTGGCAGTGACCATTTTAATAAACTCCCCCTGGCTGATGTCCAAGCCGTAATTTGGCCTGGAGGCGATCAGTGAATCATACAAATCCATCAGGCCATAAGTCTTTTCGGAGGGTAAGTGCCATACAATCAAATCCAAATCATCTGCTTCTACATTTCTGTAAAAAACCGGATTCGTCCACATCCTCTTCATGAGGTTTCTTTTCGGGCTGGCATGCAGATTATTTTTATAATACAGATAACTCAGCGTTTGCGCTTCCTCATTAAATTTCGGTAAATCCGCTGCAAAGCGCCGTAATAATTCGGGCCATAACTTCAAAAAATCAGCAAAGACAGTGTTGATGTTTTCAACGCTTGCCAAAAAGAATTCGCCTAAATGATAGCCAGGAATTTCGTTTACTTCACTGCTTAATAAATCTGCATAAAGCGC
>CAXTCH010000275.1:0-5204 GCA_964241945.1 uncultured Mucilaginibacter sp. | reverse complement strand
GATGTGATTTCCGGGTACTTTGAGGTAAACGGAAAGCTGGACACCATCGTTCGGAATGATTCGGAAATGGATGCAGGCGCAGGTGGCATTTATGCCAGCGCGGCCGATATGAGCCGTTGGATGCTGATGCAGCTAAACCATGGTAAATACGGGCCTGACCTGAGTAAGCAATTGTTCAGTGCTGAGGTGCATCAAGAGATGTGGACTCCGCAGATTTTCATACCGGCCTCTAAAGGCGGTATTTACAACACCCATTTCGGGGCCTATGGCCTGGGTTGGTTCCTGGTGGATGTAAAGGGCATGGAACAGGTGTCTCACACCGGGCAGGATGGCGGCATGATCTCTGAAGTTTCACTTATACCCGACATCAATCTGGGCATTACCGTACTCAGCAACCAGGAAGGCGGCGGCGCAGTGCGGGCCATCATCGACCAGGTGACCGACAGTTACCTGGGTATCACCGGCATTGACCGCGTGCAGCAATGGGCCAATAAAGTAAAGGCCAACAGCCAGTCGGCCGACGAGGTGGGTGCCGCAGTAGAAGCCGAAGTGAAACGCCATCAGTTAGCCACTATTACACCAGCAGACTCCCGCCTGTTTACCGGCACTTATCACGACAATTGGTTTGGCAACGTGCAGGTATCAATTGTTAACCGCCGGTTGTGGTTTCAGTCCGAACGGTCGCCGCAACTAAAAGGACCTATGTTAGCTTATAAAGGAAACACCTTTGTTGTGAAATGGCTGAACCCACAAATACAGGCGGATGCGTTTGTAATTTTCACGCTTGATGAAAACGGGAAGGCTAATCACATTACCATGAAGCGCGTATCACCCGCCGCCTCGTTCGCTTATGATTTTCAGGATTTGGATTTGAACCGGGTAGAAAAATGAAATTTATAACACCAGAGTGCAGTTAAAATCTGTAGTTACCATCAGCAAATAAGTCTGTTTAACTTAAACAGTGCTTGCTTTACTGCCCCAGAACCCTTATCTTAAACTTATGAAACCAACCTCGCCCCTCACGCCCAGCCGTTTGCCGAAGCGGGCTCATTTTGATGCGGAAAGCATTTATCCTGTTTTAGATGAAGCGCTGTATTGCACCGTAGCCTATGCCGTGGATAACCAGCCTTTTGCCATTCCTACGGCCTTTGTGCGCCACGAGAACAAGATTTACATCCATGGCTCAGTAGGCAGTCATTTCATCCGCGAGATTGAAAAAGGCATCCCCGTGTGCATTACCGTTGCCCTGATGGACGAGCTGGTGGTGGCCAAGGCGGCATTGAGCCATTCCATCAACTACCGGTCGGTAATCATTTTCGCCAAAGCGGAAAAGATTGAGGACGAAGCGCAAAAAGCAGCCGCTTTTAAATGGCTTACCGAAAAGATAGTGCCCGGCAGCTGGGATTATTTGCGCCCGATGAAGGATAGTGAAGTACGCAGAACTACGGCTTTAGCTTTCGACCTGGCCGAAGCCTCTGCCAAAATACGGCGGGGAATGCCGAACGATGATTTGGAAGACAAGTCGTTACCCATTTGGTCAGGACTGATTCCCCTAAATACCCACCGGGGTACGCCGGTAGCTGACGAAACCAGTCAAGAGATTGCTTTACCGCCGCATTTGCAAAGCTTGATTTAATGTCAATGAAAGGAATGAAGCAACTGCATATTAGAGGCACATATGCCTGTGTGCGATGGCTTCGTTCCTCGCAATGACATGGCTTTTAAGTAACCGACTTACGATTAATCTACCAAGGTAAACTTCACCTTCTGGTCACCGGCCTGCAGGTAAAAATCACCGGCTTCCAAGTGGCGGTGACCGTCGGCATCCGGGAAACTTAAATCGCGTGCAGGGTCGATTTCAAAGCGGTAAACGGTTTTGCTGCCGGCTGCAATTTCTTTCTTCTCAAAGTATTTTACCTCTTTCATTGGCCTTGAAATGGAAGCTGCAGGGTCGGAAATATACCAAATCACGGTTTCTTTACCGGCTACCTGACCGGAATTGGTTACTTCCACTTCAGCAGTCAGCTTTTGACTGCGCTTCAGGGTGGCAGAAGATAGCTTGATATCACCGTAAGTAAAACGGGTATAGCTTAAGCCATAACCAAACCAGTACAGCGGATCGGTGGAAATATCCTGGTACTTGCCCGAATTAGGGCGGGCGCTTTGGCGCATATCATAGTAAACCGGCACCTGCCCTGTAGACCGAGGAAAGGTGATGGCCAGTTTACCGCTGGGATTAATACGCCCGGAAAGTACTCCGGCCAACGGTGCACCGCCTGCCGTACCGGGCTGCCACATTTCTACAATGGCATCTGCCATAGGTTCCAGTTGTGAAATATCCAATGGGCGACCGTTGGATAACACTAAAACAATGGGCTTACCGGTGGCTTTCAATTTTTCCATCAGCTGCGCCTGTATAGCCGGCAAGGCAATGGTGGACCGCGAAGTATTCTCACCGGTCCAGCTACGTTTTTCGCCTAAGCAAAGCACGATTACATCAGATTTTTTAGCGGCGGAAACGGCATCGTCAAAGCCCTGTGTATCCTGACCTTCAAAATCACAGCCGCGGGCATAATTAAAGTCTGCATTAGCAAACTCCTTTTGCAGGCTTTGCATCACGGAAGGCGCCTCATTACCTTGTCCCTGAGCACTCCACGAACCGATTAAATCTTCATTATCTTTTGCCAGCGGGCCAATCAAGGCCATGTGTTTCAAACTGTTTTTAAGCGGAAGAATCTGATTATTGTTTTTTAGCAGTACCATAGTTTCTTCCGCCATTTTCTCAGCAGCCGCTTTACTTTCGGGTTGCAGGTAGCGTTGCGACTCTTCCACCATGGTGGTATACGGGTGCTCAAATAAGCCCATCCTGAACTTTACACGCAGCACGCGTTTCACAGCATCATCCACCCGGCTCATAGACACTTTGTTTTCTTTTATTAACTGCCCGAGATTTTCCTGATATACGCGGTCGGTCATATCCATATCTACTCCTGCTACCAGCGCTTTTTGTCCGGCCTCCTTACGGTCGGCGGCTACCCCCTGGGCCATCAACTGCTCCACTGAACCCCAATCCGATACCACCAAACCATCAAATTTCCAGCGGTTTTTCAGTATCTCGGTTAATGTATAGTAGTTAGCAGATGCCGGAATGCCGCTGATATCATTAAAGCCGCTCATTACCGTTAGCGCACCGGCTTGTAAAGAAGCCTGATACGGCACCAGGTAAGTTTCCCATAATGATTGCGCCGATATATCTGCATAATGATAATCGCGGCCGCCTTCGGATAAGCCATAGCCCACGTAATGCTTTAAACAGGCCAGAACGCTGTAAGGGTCGCTGAGGTTTTTGCCCTGATACCCTTTTACCGCAGCAGCACCAAACACACCGCTGGTGTAAGGGTCTTCACCATAGCCTTCCATCACCCGTCCCCAGCGCGGGTCGCGGGCAATATCAATCATGGGCGAAAATGTCCAGTCCACGCCCGACATACGCGCTTCTTTAGCCGCCACCGTTGCACCCTGCGTTACCAGCGCCGGGTTAAAAGAACAAGCTTGCGCCAGCGGCACCGGCAGTATAGTGCGGAAACCGTGAATTACATCGTACCCAAATAAAATGGGAATACCTAACCGCGAACCTTCTACAGCCTGCTTCTGAATTTTGTTACGGTAAGCCACATCACTGCCAAAAAAGATGAGCGACCCAATGCCATCCGGTATGGCGCTGATGCTGGCATCTACGTTGTTTTTATTATCGTTGCTGCCGGCATAATATTGATTGAGCTGCAATATTTTTTCCTTCAGTGTCATACGGTGCAGTAAATCCTGCACACGGTTTTCAACGGAAGCATTTTTGTCTTTATATACAGGTGTCGGGCCGCCTGCACCCAGTAAAGTTTGGGCATAAAGTACCATGGCCAAAAGAGCGGTTCTTTTCATGAAATGAGATTGATGCGGTTTGTAAAAGCTGTTCAGTACAATCTGTCAAAAATATTACTTTCAGCATAGATTTTGTTATTTCTTCTGTGCAATTATCAGCCGGACAGCATGTAATTTCCCGGCTACGTTAAAACCGTGGCATGAATGCTGACTTATACCTTTGACCTTGATACTTGTAAAAACCTTTCTATCATGAAAATTATAAAATCTGCCCTGCTTATTGCGCTTGTTTTAAGTCTATACAGCAACTCCGGCTCAGCGCAAAATTCATCTGTTGCTCCGGTACAATTTACCGGTGCTGCGCGGTTACCCTACCCGTTGGAATGGACCAGCAGCGTTACCGACGGGCAATACCTCTATACCATAGGCGGTTACCGCGGAATGAGCAATTTTAATACCGACCTGTTGCGCTACGATCCGCAAACTAATAAATGGACGGTTTTTATACCTAACTTTTGCAGCAAGTTTCAAACTACGGCAGTATACCTGCCCTCCATGCATAAAATATATGTGTTTGGCGGCATTGGCGGTTTACTGCGCCCCAATCATATTATTGAAGGCGTACAAACTGTAGATATCAATACCAAACAGGTGGAAAATTTAAAACTCATCAATCCGGGTGCCAGCACCTACGGCGGGGCCGTAGTTTGGAACAATAAAATTTACCTGTTTGGCGGCAGTAAAGAAAATAGCCATACCCTTAATACTTTATATGAGTTTGACCCGCAAACCTATAAGTTTACGCAATTGGCCAATATGCCCGAAACCTTGCAAGCCGCCGGAACAGTAGTAAATGGGGTGATATATACCTTTGGCGGTTATGATGCATTTACCAAACATGCCTCTTCCAACATTTATGCTTACCACATTGCCGGCAATACTTGGAAGAAGGCAGGGCAGTTGCCCGAATTTGTTTCGGCCAACACTGCCTCGGCTTGCGGCAACCTAATTTTTGTGGCAGGTAATTATGATAATGAATATTTTTTTGGTTATTATGATACTACTGATGGCGGATTCACGAGCCTGAAAACCAATATCGAACCACGCCGGGCGGCGGCCTCTGCAGTAATTAATACCACTTTATATGTAATAGGTGGTGCATCACGGTTAAACACCTCTTATACGCCGGCTTTAAGAAGTGTGCAAAAAGCCGAGGTAAGCACACTTTTGCAACAGGCCATGCGCTAATACGTTAAATCATTAGGTGTAAGCATTGATTGATTTAAAGGTAAATATCATCCGGCTGTTGTTTAAAAGCTGATGAGCCA
>CAXTCH010000274.1:0-5207 GCA_964241945.1 uncultured Mucilaginibacter sp. | reverse complement strand
CCATAATCGTGTATTACCAGTTCGCTTTGCGGAATAGTCAGCCCGGCCTGTTTTAAAAATTTGCGGGCCGTTTTTTCATTCTCTACAATGTATTCCCGTATGTGGTTAACCGTTTGGGCAGCGTAAGGTGTAAACGATTTTACTGCCGTGTCATCGGCCAAAGGTACAGGGATGAGAAAAAGTGTTCCGGCAAGCATAGCAGGGAAATAAAGTTAACAAAGAACCCTTGACATCCTGAGCTCCGGTTAAATATACACGCAGCGGCTTTCGCCAGTGCATGTGTGCTATTATATCCCCGGGAACTTTAGAATGACAAGGGAAGTTAAAGTCACTGACAGGGCATTATTTTAATTTACTCAGCGCGTCCTTAATACGCGGAATCATGGCCTGAATATCTTCCAGCGTGCTGGTACCAACCGAGGCACGAAACCAGTTCACTTCAGGACCGGTGCCAAAGGCAGAGAATGGAACTAATGCTACTTTAGCTTCCTTAATCAGGTAAAAGTTTACATCGGCTGAATTTTTAATCAGGTCGCCTTCAGGTGTGGTTTTACCGGTATATTCAATTTTAATCGTCAGGTAAATAGCACCCATCGGCTGGATGGCATCCACCGCAAAGCCTTCAGCCTTTAATTGCTGAAAGCCGTTGTACAGCGTATTAAGGCATTCCTGTACTTTACTTTTAAAGCTATCCAGGTAGCGCTTTATCGCATCATCCTGCTGCAGGTATTGCGCTGTAGCCACTTGCTCAGCTTTAGGTGCCCAGGCACCCATATGACCCACAATTGAACGCATTTTACTGATGATATTTTCAGGGCCAAAGCCCCAGCCTACCCGTACGCCGGTTGCGGCCAGGCATTTGGATACACCGTCAATGTAAATTACGTAATCTTTCAGTTCAGGGCGCAGGCTTACCGGATTTACATGTGCTTTGCCAAAGGTCAGCATCGAGTAAATCTGGTCATACATTATATATAATGGCTTTTCATTTGCGCCACGGCTCTTATTTTCGGCAATCACCAGATCGCAGATTTCTTCCAGGTCTGCCTGTTCGAACATGGTGCCGGTAGGGTTTTGCGGAGAGCATAGCGCTAATAAAGTAGCGCCTTTTAAATGGGGGCGCAGGTCGCCGGCCTTCGGCAGGAAGTTATTTTCTGCTAAGGTTTCCACCACAACTTCTTCAGCGCCGGTAATATGGCAGTAGTGGTTATTGTTCCATGACGGGGCCGGATAAATAACTTTATCACCCGGATCAATCAGCGCCAGGTAAGCCGAATAAATCAGCGGGCGCGAACCGCTGGCAATCAGTACTTCGCCGGCGCTAAAATCGAGCCCGAACTGGCGGTTCAGAAATGCGGAAACCTGCTTGCGCAGCTCCAGCACACCATCGGCAGGCGGGTAATTAGTTTGATGCTGCTGGTAAGCTTCAATAATGCCCTTTTGTAATTCTTCGGGAATAGGATAAATGGCCGGGTCAAAATCGCCAATAGTTAAGTTGGCAATATTTTGCCCTTGCTTTTTGAGCTCGTTAATTTCATTACCTATTTTGATGATTTCTGAGCCTTTAAGCGTTTGCGCCAGTACGGATACACTCATGGTAGTTGTAAATTGGGTAAAGCACAAATATACGCCAATTTAGTTGACCTCACCAGCATTATTCTGTATTGATAGCTTGCCCCGGTAAATCATTTATTGCTTATCGGCTGTTACTTAATTGATATAAATTAACTATGCTTGCATAATGATTGGTCAGCTCCTGTTTCTTGTTATACTGATAGCCGCCACGTATCTGTTCACTAAAAATGTGCTCAAAATACGCCGTAATATTTTGCTGGGAAAGGATACCGACCGTTCCGACCAGCCCGCGCGGCGCTGGAAGATTATGGTTAAAGTAGCCTTAGGGCAAAGCAAAATGGGTAAACGCCCGCTGGCCGCCGTAATGCACTTTTTTATATATGTTGGCTTCATCGTTATCAATATTGAAGTGCTGGAAATACTGATTGACGGGGTATTCGGTTCGCATCGCATCTTCTCTAAACCCCTGGGCAGCCTATATGGCTTGCTGATTGGCGGGTTTGAATTTTTGGCGGTACTGGTGCTGATAGCTTGTGTTACCTTTTTGGCGCGCCGCAATATTTTACATTTGAAACGCTTGCAGGGAAGGGAAATGACTGCCTGGCCACGTTCGGATGCCAATTATATCTTGATCATTGAAATACTGTTAATGAGCGCCTTTTTGACTATGAATGCGGCCGATTATAAACTACAGCAGCTGCATTACGGGCATTATCTGATGGCGGGAAATTTCCCGGTGAGTTCGCTGCTAAGTCCGTTGCTGCCATCATCGGCTACTGCATTGGTTTTGGTGGAACGGGGCTGCTGGTGGTTTCATATTACAGGTATACTGGCCTTTTTAAATTACCTGCCGTATTCCAAGCATTTTCATATCATTATGGCTTTTCCGAATACCTGGTATTCCAACCTGAACCCCAAGGGGCAGTTTAGTAACATGGCTTCAGTTACCCAGGAGGTAAAAGCCATGCTTGATCCCTCATTTGTGCCGGAAACAGCTACGGAACCAGGACGTTTTGGCGCCAAGGAGGCAACTGACCTGACCTGGAAGAACCTGATGGAAGCGTATACCTGTACTGAATGTGGCAGATGCACTTCGGTATGCCCGGCCAATATTACCGGTAAACTGCTTTCGCCACGCAAAATTATGATGGATACGCGCGACCGTATCACTGCGATAGGAAACAATGCTGACCAGCACGGGAAAGATTATAACGACGGTAAAACGTTGCTGGACGATTACATTACCCGCGAAGAGTTATGGGCCTGTACCACCTGCAATGCCTGCGTGGAGGCCTGCCCGGTAAACATTAACCCGCTGGAGATTATTACGGAGATGCGGCGGTACATCGTGATGGAAGAGGCCCAGGCCCCGGCCAGCTTAAATCAAATGTTCAGCAACGTGGAAAACAACGGCGCTCCCTGGAAGTACTCAAATGCTGACCGCTTTAACTGGAATGAAAAATAATGTACGGATGCGCTGATGATTGAACTGAAATGTGCTAATGGTGATATAATACAATGGATTCCTTAAACTCAACTTATACAGAAACTTTGAAAGTGCCGGTAATGGCCGAGCTTGCGGCCGAAGGCAAGCAGCCTGATATCCTGTTTTGGATAGGCTGCGCCGGTAGTTTTGATGAGCGCGCACAGCGCATTACCCGGTCTATCTGCCGCATTTTACAGCACGTCGGCATTAGCTATGCGGTGCTGGGCACCGAGGAAAGCTGCACCGGTGATCCGGCTAAACGGGCGGGTAACGAGTTTTTGTTTCAGATGCAGGCGATGGTCAATATCCAGGTGCTGGAGGGGTATCAGATTAAAAAAATTGTAACGGGCTGTCCGCATTGCTTTAATACGCTGAAAAATGAGTACCCTGCTTTAGGAGGGAATTATGAGATAATTCATCATACCCAACTGATACAGCAACTGATTGATGAAGGTAAGCTAAAGGCCGAAGGAGGAGAGAGCTTTAAAGGTAAGCGCATTACTTTTCATGACCCCTGCTATTTAGGGCGGGGTAACGGTGTTTATGAAGCGCCCCGTAAAGCACTGGAACTACTGGATGCCGACCTGGTAGAAATGAAGCGCTGCCGTAGCAATGGCTTATGTTGCGGAGCCGGCGGCGCTCAATACTTTAAAGAACCGGAGCCTGGCAACAAGGAGGTAAACATGGAACGTATGGATGATGTAATGGAAGCCAAGGCGCGAATTATAGCCGCCGGCTGCCCTTTCTGCATGACCATGCTGCGCGACGGGGTAAAGCACCGCGAGCAGGAGCAACACATAGAAGTATTGGATATTGCCGAAATAACAGCCCGCGCCAACGGATTGAGTTAATAACGTTCTCTTAACCGCAGTAAAATCGTCCGAAAGCTGTCCAGCTGCTCGGGCATTACATTATGTACATTCAAGTTGAGGTAGCTGGACATGGAATCAACATTGCCTTTGGGGTCATTATAAGTTTGCACAATAATGTTGTCGGTATCGGTAAGCAGGCGCAGCATACCGGTTGCTGAAGTGCCGTTGTAAGCAATATCTTTAAACTTATGCAAATGAAACGAATAATACTCCTGCTTGCCGTTAGTGTAATTTTCTTTCAGCCGCACAAAGTAATCAGGGGTTATCTTCAAGCTCCAGTTTTTGAGTGTACCGTCGGATTCGGGTATGAACCACTTTTTCAGGCAGGTATTGCTCCAAAGCAGCAGTTGATTATTGTCTGCTTTAGGATAAGCAAACCCGCACGCTATAAGTACACATACTGCCAATAAACTAAACTTACCCAGCTTTTTTACCAAAGCTGATTTTATCCTGACAACCTGCTTGACGTTCACCTGATTAAAAGCCTATTTTTGTATATGCACTTCTACGACAATTCAAGGGTTTGGGTTTATCAATCCGATCGTGAGCTCAATGAAACCGAGATACAAAAAATACAGCAGCAGTTAAATGTATTTACCGCTGAGTGGACGGCCCACAACCAGCAATTGAAAGCCAAAGCTGAAATACGTTATGGCCGCTTCATTATTTTGATAGTGGATGAAAGCGAGGCCGGGGCCAGCGGCTGTTCAATTGATAAATCGGTGCGCTTTATGAAAGCGCTGGAGCAGCAGTACCGGATAAACTTGTTTGATCGTTTTATAATTGCTTACCGCGAGGACAACAAAATCAAGGTGGCCGATCGAAACAACTTTGAGCAGTTGATTCAAACTGGGAAAATCAATTCTCATACCATAGTATTTAATAACCTGGTGCAAACTTTAGCTGAACTGCAAACCCGCTGGGAGGTTCCGTTCAAAAACAGCTGGCATATGCAGCTGTTTGGCAGCTTATTGGTTTAAGCGTTGTAAAAATTATAACTAATAGTATAATTACATGCCATTGGGCATGATAATCATTGAAGAGAATTTTTGTTGCTTAAATAAAGTTGCTTAACATCTAATTAAGGTAACAAATAATAGTTTAAATGCTGATTTTTAATTCAATAGACGGCTTTGTAACGCTTAGAAAGCAGCTAACGGTGCGGGCAAAAGGGTTATAAAACATCGGGGTGTTAAATTGTATTTATTTAACTTAAAATACAACCATAAGTATTAAAGTAGTGTTTGCAGGAGTAGATTATGTGCTTTTATTTG
>CAXTCH010000273.1:4891-5231 GCA_964241945.1 uncultured Mucilaginibacter sp. | reverse complement strand
ACCTATCACTACAAACCGCTCAAATACTTGCGCCGTATGTGGTGCCTCGGCCAGTTCTTCGGTTAAATCCTGTCCGGCCCAGTGCTCGTAGTGCTTGCCGTTACGCCATAAGCGGCTTTCGGTTACGTCGTAAATTAAGCCTTTAAACGCTATCCATATCTGGGGCTTGTCCTGCCCGTTGCGTAAGGCCAGCTGTGAGCGGGTGTAAGCGGGAAATTCTTCTACCGGGCGGTGGTCCATCGGCGTTTAAAGTACTCAAAAAAGGCGGTGTTGAGCAATAGCAGGCTCATCAGGTAAAAATGATCTTCGAAGGGGATGGTGCCTACGCGCCGCCATATAG
>CAXTCH010000273.1:0-4881 GCA_964241945.1 uncultured Mucilaginibacter sp. | reverse complement strand
TTGTACAGCACAATAGGCACCGAGGTGAGGATGCCGTTTACGATATAAAACGGCAGCAGGCATACGATATAAGCACGGTAAAACCGCCCCAACCATGTGGGCTTTATCAGGTATTGAATAACGAAAAGGCAAATAGCCAGTAAATTGAAAGTAACCTGTGTATAGGTACGGCCTATAGAAGTAAAGATCAAAAAGACAGAGAAAAGAATGAGCAGCAAGGAAATCCATTGCGTTGCTTTGTCAGACGGCGCCCATTTCACGTAATAATTGAGGCAGGCATAAATAAAAAGGCAGGCAAACGGAACAGTAAAAAAAAACAACACTTCTTCTATTGGTAATTGGAACACAGTAATGCCCAAGATATAATCGGGATTAAACTTCCATATATATTTATGCACGAAATAACTATCCCAAAATAGAAACAACAATGCAGTAATCACCATGCCGGGCCAGATGAATTTCCAGCTCTTATAAAACTGTACCCGCTTATCAAACGACAGCGCCACGGGGAACAGTACGGTAAAAAAGTTGATTAACAGGTAAGCACTCTTCATTATAAGCGACTAAGTTTTGGTTTACAATTTGGGTTTTGCCGGGTAAGGCCGTCCAAAATAGTAAAATAATAATCGCAAAGAAGTTAATCAGATTACTTTTAATTTCTGATGGAGCACTGCCTTCAGGTACAAAGCCATTTTATGCGGGTCAGATACCCGGATGCGCTTCTGCATGATGACGCTTGCCGGCGTATGGGTGATTTTTTTAAACAACTGCAAATAATAAACATAACCAATATACACGCCCAACCGGGTGCCTTTGGGTAATTGCTTAATGCCCTCAAAGCCGTCGTCAAAATCTTTTTTGATGTCGCTTTCAATTAGTGCCTTTTCTTCGTCGGTAAATTTCTGAAAATCCACATCCGGAAAATAAGTACGTCCGCGTTCTTCAAAATCAGCCTTTACATCGCGCAAAAAATTAATTTTCTGAAAAGCTGCGCCCAGGCTGCAAGCCATCGGCCTTAGCTTAGCATATTGTTCTTCATCGTTTTCACAAAACACACGCAGGCACATCAGCCCTACTACTTCGGCCGAGCCGTAAATGTAATTTTTATAGCCGTCGAGGTTGTAAGCCACATTGTCCAGATCCATTTCCATCGAATCCAGAAAGGCGTCGATCAGTCCGTCTTCAATATGATAGGCATTTACAATCTGCTGAAAAGATTGCAGCACCGGGTTGAGACTGATGCCCTGCCGGATAGCCACAAAAGTTTCTTTACGGAAGCTTTGAATCAATTCGCGTTTGTTATAGCCGTGAAAAGTATCTACAATTTCGTCCGCATAGCGTACAAAACCATAAATAGCATATATGGGATAGTGAAAACGTTTGTTAAAAGCCCTGATACCTATACTGAATGAAGTACTGTATTTGGTAGTAATCAGCTTGCTGCACTCAAAGCAGGATTCATCATACAAATTCATAGAGGGGTAGATGGGGCGGATAATACTTTTAGGAATATTAATTACGTATATATCAAATGTACATAAATAAGTGGCAAATTGTTTAACCGCAGCCACAAACAATTTGCTTACTTTGGCCTTGTAACAGGGCTTTTACGCTACATGAATCCATCAAAATCAGTTATTGTTATCGGGGCAGGCTTTGCCGGTTTGGCAGCGGCTACTTTACTGGCCAAAGAAGGTTGCCGGGTTACCCTGCTCGAAAAAAACGACCAGCCCGGCGGCAGGGCCCGGGTATGGGAAAGCGAAGGATTTAAGTTTGATATGGGCCCCAGCTGGTACTGGATGCCCGATGTATTTGAAAAATATTTTGCCCTGTTTGATAAAAAGCCGTCTGATTACTACCAATTAAAGCGGCTCGACCCCGGATACCGCATATATTATGGTAAAGATGATATGCTCGATGTGCCTGCCGATATACAGCAATTGGAAACCTTGTTTGACAATATTGAACCGGGCAGCAGTAAAAACCTTCGCAAATTTTTAAGTCAGGCTGAATATAAATACCGCGTGGGCATGGGCGAATATGTACAGCGCCCTTCGCATTCCATTACCGAGTTTATTGATTTGAACCTCATCCTCAAAAGCTTTGGTATACAATTGCTCACCAGCATGAGCAAGCATGTACGAAAGTATTTTAAAAACCCGAAGCTGATCAAGCTGCTTGAATTTCCGGTACTGTTTTTAGGTGCCACACCGCAAAACACGCCGGCTATGTACAGCATGATGAATTATGCCGACTTGGTGCTGGGTACCTGGTACCCCGATGGTGGCATGAACGAGATTGTGCAGGGCATGGTAAAGCTGGCGGAACAATACAGGGTGGATATCCGGCTGAATACGGAGGTAATCGCAATTCATACGTCAGGTGATACAGTGGTAAGTGTGGCTACCACAAAAGGTGCTGTTGAAGCCGATTTTATCATCGCCGGTGCTGATTATGAGCATGTAGACCAGCAACTGGTAGATGCACCGCACCGTAATTATACCGAACGCTATTGGGAAACGCGCACCATGTCGCCCTCCAGTCTGTTATTTTATGTGGGGATTAATAAGCCGCTGCCCGGCATCCAGCACCATAATTTGTTTTTCGACGAAGATTTTGAGCTGCATGCCCGTGAAATTTATACGGAACCTAAGTGGCCTACCAAACCCTTGTTTTATGTATGCTGCACCTCAAAAACCGATAGCCATGCCGCACCTGCAGGCTGTGAAAACCTTTTCTTTTTGGTACCCTTAGCTCCCGGATTGAAAGACAGTGAGCAACTGCGCGAAGAATATTTCAACAAGATTGTTGACCGCTTTGAGCGGATTACCGGCGAAAGCATCCGCAACCGTATCGTAGTAAAACGCAGTTATGCCATGGATGATTTTAAGGCCGATTATCATTCGTACAAAGGCAATGCCTATGGTTTAGCCAACACACTGGCACAAACTGCCTTTTTTAAACCGGCCATGCGGGCCAAGAAAATCAAAAATATGCTGTATACCGGTCAGCTTACTGTGCCTGGCCCAGGTGTGCCGCCGGCTTTAATATCCGGGCAGATTGCGGCTCACGAAGCGCTAAAGATGATGAAACAGGATTGATTTATTTTAAGGCTTTTGCAATAGCCTCATCGGTAACCTTAGCCATAAGGTGATAACCCGCCACATTGGGGTGTACACCATCAGTGGTGAGCTCTGCTTTTTGGCCGTTCCGGCTGTCCACAAATGGCGTGAAGTAATCCAACAGCGTCAGATGATGAGCAGCTGCATAGCTTTTTATCTGCTGATTTAGCGCTATAATTTTATCGGCCGGGTGCAGGCCTTTACGCCACGGGTAATCATACACCGGCAGGTAGGCGCATAAAATAGGTTTGATGTGGTGCAGCAGGGCCAATTCCACCATGGATTTAATGTTATCCATAATCACCTCGTTGGTTACATGGCCGGTACTGCCGGCAATGTCATTGCTGCCGGCCAGTATAATTACGGCTTTGGGCTGCAGATCAATTACATCCTGTCGGAAACGAATGAGCAGTTGAGGGGAAATTTGTCCGCTGATGCCGCGATCCAAATAGTTTTGATTGTTAAAGTACTCAGGTACCAACTGCTTCCATCGCTCAAATATCGAACTGCCTAAAAAGATCAAGCGCTTGTCGGCAGGGGTAGGGACAGGTAAAAGTTTGTTTTCGCTGGCGTAATGGTGCAGGTCGGCCCAATCGTCTTTAAAATCTTCTTTTACGGTAACTGTTTTATTTGAAGTATCCGGCACTTGTTGTGCAAATGCGGGTATACTGAACAAAGAACCAAGTAACAGAAAAGAGAACAACTTCATGGCATGTATGGATAAATGTTGCCGGCAAAGCTAACAAACACATACCATAATGCACAAAAAAAGGCCCGTTCAATCAACGGGCCTTTCTTAGAATATATGTTGAGTTTAAATGTGCAGTTAATTATTCTTCTTCGGCGAAGATGGGTTTCTTCAAACCGTTATCATAAGCCTTTAAGTTTTTCTTTAACAATTTGCGAGCTACGTGAATACGGGTTTTTACCGTGCCGATCGGGATAGTCAAATGGTCGGCAATTTCATGATATTTGTGGCCTTCAAAATACATGGTGAAAGGCACGTAGTAATCTTCAGGCAAGCGGTCTAAAGCACGACGGATATCGTCCATAATAAACTTTGATTCGCCATGGTTTTTAGTTGAACTGAACACCAGATTAGCTGATGAAATTTCTTCTGATTTGGTTACAAAAGTGCTCATCTTCACAAACCGGCGATAGTTGTTGATGAATGTATTTTTCATGATGGTATATAACCATCCTTTTAAGTTAGTTCCTTCTTTAAACTTGGTGTAATAAGTAATGGCTTTAAGCATGGTATCCTGTACCAGGTCGTTGGCATCATCAGCGTCATGAGTGAAGTGAAGAGCGTATGAACGCAGTGAACTTGCTTGACGCAGTACCATGGTGTTAAACTCAATCTTTGTCATTATATTTCAGTTAAAGTTTGTGCTGATAGTATGGCAAACATGATACCGTTTTATACAAACACATGGGTAATAAGTTGAATGTCTGTGAAAATAATAGGATAAATTAAAGTGTTTATCGGGCCTTTAAGCGCTGCTAATCAACGTAAATCCCTATAAAACAAAAATTTAACTTGAAGGAAAGCCTTTGGGCGGCTTAATTATCCTTTTATGGCACCCGAAGCGGTGCTGTGCTTATATCAGTACAAAAGCGAACAGATTAGTAAACTTTTTAAGCGCCTTCACCTCATTCGCCAATCATATTTACCTCGCGCTCCAACATAACGCCAAATTTTGTGTACACACTGTCTATGATTTGCGACGACAGGTGGTAAACCTCTTTACCCGTGGCG
>CAXTCH010000272.1:0-5241 GCA_964241945.1 uncultured Mucilaginibacter sp. | reverse complement strand
GAGTAAACGTTTTCAATTGCCTTACTCTTATAGTACGCAATCTTACCTCCAGGCAAAGTTTTCGATTGTAATTGAAGAGCATAACCTGCTGATTAATGGTTCAGTTTGTCCTGACGAGCGGCTGATGGATGCTATTTTACAGTTGCAAGGCGGTGGCCAGGCACTGGTACAGGGCAGCAAGCTGATTGCAATTAAACTATCGGCGCAGCAGCTGCAAAGCTTTGACTTAAGTCAGCCTTTACCTGATAAAATCGAATATCTTCATCAACTGACCTGCATCCGCAATCCTGAAGATATCTTTGAACAAAACGCTTTAGAAATTCAACGGGATTTTGAACTGCTGACCAAAGGCAGAACCAGTGCTGCTATCAGCACTACCAATGTTATTTTGGGCGATGAATTTTTTGCCGAAGAAGGCGCAGTAGCCGAATGTTCTACCTTCAACACCTTACAGGGGCCGATTTACTTAGGCCTTCAGTCAGAAGTTTGGGAAGGTACACATATTCGTGGTTCATTTGCCTTGTGCGACCATTCGCAAACCAAAATGGGAACCAAAATTTATGGCGGTACTACCATCGGGCCGCACAGCCGGGTGGGTGGTGAAATTAAGAATTCGGTAATTTGGGGTGATTCTTCAAAAGGGCATGAGGGTTACTTGGGTAATTCAGTGGTAGGGCAATGGTGCAATTTTGGCGCGGATAGTAATAATTCGAACCTTAAGAATAATTATTCGAAGGTAAAGCTTTGGAGTTATGCTTTGAATCGCTTTCGCAAAACCGGCCTGCAGTTTTGCGGCCTCATCATGGCCGACCATGCCAAATGCGGCATTAACACCATGTTCAATACCGGAACAGTGGTAGGCGTAGGCAGTAATATTTTCGGTGCGGGCTATCCGCAAAATTTTGTGCCTGATTTTGCTTGGGGCGGTGCACAGGGATTGGAACCCAATGCCCTTAAAAAAATGCTGGAAACAACGGAACGCGTTTATGAGCGCAGACACCTAAAGGTTGATGAAACTGAAAGGCAACTGCTCATAGATATTTTCAACCTTACAGAGCGTTACCGTGAGGCTTATATTTTATAACTTGCGGAAAATTTACTCTTAAATATTCAATCAGTCAAAAAGTAAAATAATCATATCATGAGAAAAAAGATTGTAGCCGGCAACTGGAAAATGAACCTCGACTATACCGAAGGTTTGGCCTTGTTTTCTGAAATTGTAAACATGGTGAAAGATGAGGTGACCGGCAGCCAGCAAGCGGTGGTTTGCAGTCCGTTTATTCATTTACACGCCCTGGCTCAGTTGGCTAAAGGGGCTGAAAAAGTAAATATTGGTGCGCAAAACTGTCATCAAAAAGAAGCCGGCGCTTATACCGGTGAGATTTCTGCTAAAATGGTAAAATCAACCGGCGCTGATTATGTAATTCTGGGTCATTCTGAGCGTCGTCAATATTTTGGTGAAGACAACCAGTTGCTGGCGGAGAAGACAGAAACCGCTTTAAAGAACGGCCTGAAACCTATCTTTTGCATCGGCGAAACTTTGGAAGAACGTGAGAATGATAGCTATTTTGATGTAATTACCACACAATTGAAAGAGGGTGTGTTTCAGTTAGATGAAGCACAGTTTGGCCAATTGGTGCTTGCTTACGAGCCGGTTTGGGCAATCGGTACCGGTAAAACGGCTACTGCCGAGCAAGCTCAGGAAATACATGCCTTTATCCGCAATGCTATTGCTGAGCAATATACTCAGGAAGTTGCCGATGATACCACCATCTTGTACGGCGGCAGTTGCAACCCTAAAAATGCGCCTGAGCTTTTCGCGCAGCCGGATATTGACGGTGGACTGATTGGCGGGGCATCTTTAAAATCCCGCGACTTTTTAGATATCGTTAAAGTATTTAATTAGTAGTAAGTATTAAGTAGCAAGTATCAGGATGGGAAAGCTTCGACATGGTATTGCCGCTTGATACTTGTTACTTAATACCAAATAGATGAATTACTACGAGCTACTTTTTACGCTCATTACCCCCGAAGATTACCAGCGTGATTTGTTGATTGACGAATTGGCAGGTTTGGGTTTTGATACTTTTGAAGAAGTTGATTTGGGCTTCAAGGCTTATATTCAAACCGATTTGTTTGATGAGCAGCAGCTGACGGATACGCTGGCGCCGTATTATGAACAATTTACTTTCTCGTATGGAATAAACCTGATTCCACAAAAGAACTGGAACGAGGTATGGGAAAGTAATTTTGAACCGATACAGATTGGTAATCAGGTATGGGTACGTGCTACTTTTCACGAGCCTAAGCCGGAGTTTCCCTACGAGATTGTAATTGACCCGAAGATGGCTTTTGGAACGGGCCATCACCAAACTACGGCTATGATGATGGCGCTGATGCTGGACAATGATTTTGCCGGCAAACAAGTGCTGGACATGGGCTGTGGCACCGGTATACTGGCAATCTTAGCTTCCAAACTACAGGCCGGCCATATTACAGCAATTGATTATGACCCGGTATGCTATGAAAGCACGATAGAAAACGCTCAACTTAACCAAGTTGATCATATCACCGCCTTATGCGGCTCGAAAGAAGCCATACCCGAAGAGCAATATGATATCATATTAGCTAATATCAACCGTAATATTTTGCTCGACCAGATGCAGCGGTATAGCGAGACGCTGAAATTGGGTGGCGAAATCTATTTCAGCGGCTTTTACGAAACGCCCGATTTAGATATCATTACCGAAGCGGCACGGCAATACGGCTTAAAATACATCACCCATAAAAAAATGAAGGAATGGGTAGCAGCCAAGTTTGTAAAGTAGAGGATAGAGACAAGAAATAAGAGATTAGAAACAAGTGCTGCTATGTCATTCCACTTAAGAATTGTAAGTGATTGTTAACTAACTAGCCTGTGAAAAACACTGCTAATCTTGTCTCTTGTTTCCTGCCTCCTGCTTCTTGTTTCCAATTAATCCTTCCTTACTATTGCGTTAGACACTTCCATTTCGTTCAGCATTACTGAAGGATTGCCGGCAGGAAATGCTTTGGAATTGTCTTGCTGGGATAGCTTGGCAATATCAGCATTGGTTTGATCCAGTTGTTTGATTAATACGTTGAGCTGTTTTAAATGGGAGTTGTAAAGCTTTACCCTGTTGTTATAGGTTTCTGCTTTTTCTGCACTGCCGGAGGCCGCCGCCTGCCGCGAGGTGTCGAGTGGTGCAGGGGCATAGGGCGTTAAATTATTCACGGTGGTAATAACCGGTACCAGCGAGGAGGATACGTCATCCTTACTGAGCTTTACCAAATTTAATCCCTGCGGATTGGGGTTATATGCTACCAAATTATTATATTCTCCTACAATGGCCTCCGTAATTTCGTGTTGATTAGCGTAGGTATCTGTCAGAATTTTGTTGCGTGTATTGTTTTTGAAAGCATTAAACAGCATCGACGTAAAATCATATGCCTTGGTACGCAGCACCGCATTTTGAATAGAAAAATAATTGCTGAATACATTGTTCTTGCTGAACATAATACCTAAATCGGTACTAAAAAGCTGCCCTTGCACGGAGGCATCTGTTTCATTACCAAAGCTGTAAAACTTTTTACCGCTGATCTGCAGGTTATCAATCCGTTCGTAGGAGGAAACAAAGTACAAACGGTATCGCCTGAATTGCACATCGGGTTCATTAATCTGGGCAAAGCAGTTCTGCATAAAGGCTTGTACCGATTTATCATTAAAAACCTGATAAATATTGGCAGTAGGCCCCGGCTTCCAGCGGATGAGCGACAATTGGCCTTTAAATTCTAATTCGGCAGTATTACTTACTCTCAACGAATCAAACAATTTAGCTACAAAATACGCCAGCTGTACATTGGCCTGCCCCCGGCGCTCGTTGTTAATGAGGGTATATAAACTATCCTGAATAGTTAAATAATTCTCACTGCCTGCCCAAAACGAGGGTTCCAGCGGCGGTATAAGCAAGCGGTTGGTTTTGGTGTCGACAAAAATGAAGGTACCTAAAGGATACACATTTTGAAAGTTGTTTTCAAGCAGGGTAAGGCTGCTCATGGAGGTCGAATCCAGCTTAAGCAGGAAATTAAGTACTTTATTGTGTTCCAGTTGTAAGCCTAAGCCTTCTAACGATTCAAAACGGGTATTCAGCTTTTCTGGGATAACAATAGGGATTATCCATACCGGCAACTTCTGCTGCTTTAAGTAGCTATAGTCGCGCCGTATGTATACTGAGTTTTCGCCTTCGGTGCTTTGCCCATAGAAAGCTAATGTATCATTTTTGCTAACGGAGATCTCTTTATCTTTCTGTTCGCCAGAGGCCAATTTGAATATAGCCTTGGTTTTGTAGCTGCCGTCTTTACGAATGTCTTTATAAAATATGGCTAAAGTAGATTTCGAAGTGTTACGAAAGCGGAATTTAAAACTATCTGCGTTTGCCTGCAGGGATAAGAGAACACCAGCAATAAAGATAAAATGCAATTTAACGCAGGAACTAAAACGGGCAGATGTCTGCATAACGGTTGGGTTTTTCTTACAAATAAGAATGTATTTCATTAACGTATGATGAATTTATTTAGTTTTTCACAGCGGCAGGTTCTGTCACAAAACAGAAAAAGCCCGTTTATGGACGAGCTTTTAGCAATAGGGTTTAAATGCAAATTAGTATCCGACAGTAAAACGCCTTTTAACATAATTGTTATTTTCCAATTCATTAATGACAGCAACCGCCAGGTCTTCTACTGATATCTCACTCTTTCCATCCGGGTTAAACACCGGGTTATCTGTACCGAGTCTGAATTGCCCGGTACGTTCACCTGGATGCAGGTTAATGGCTGGGCTTAAAAAGGTCCAATCCAGTTCCTGTTCTTGTTTTAAAATATTTAAATAATCGCGTGCTGCTGTTGCGCCTGTTTTCCATGCAGTCGGAAAGTCGGGCGAGTCTACCAACTGCTTGCCGGGCTCAAGCTCAAGGCTGCCTGCGCCGCCCACTACCAGCAAACGCTTTACACCCGCCTGCCGGGTAGCCTGCTGTATTGCTTCCGATCCTTTCAAAAAAGTGTTATATAAATCAGGGTTACTCCATCCGGCATTATAAGTACTTACTACAGCGTCATAACCTTTAAGAGCATCAGCCAATTCAGTTACATTAAAAACATCTGCTGCCTGCGTTTGCAAATCAGCGTCGGTTAATTGTAAAGCTTCGGGTTTACGGGCAATGGCTT
>CAXTCH010000271.1:0-5252 GCA_964241945.1 uncultured Mucilaginibacter sp. | reverse complement strand
TCCGTAGATGAAGTGATGAAGGCGATGGGTGAGCAACGCATCATCGGACGCCCCGGCCGGATTGGGCAAAGCTCCGGTATTGCGGCTCAGTCGCTGGAATACGTGCTTACCTACAAAGGAAGATATAATAAGCCCGAAGAGTACGAAGGAATCATTGTCCGGGCCAATGCCGCCGGTGAAAGCATCCACCTGCGGGATATAGCCCGGGTTGAACTGGGCAGTGAATTCTTCGACATTTATTCTAACCTGGATGGCCACGCGTCGGCCGCCATTGTACTGCGGCAGAACTATGGCAGTAATGCCAGCGATGTTATTACCGAAGTAAAAAAGAAGCTCGACGTCATGAAAGCCTCGTTTCCGCCGGGTGTGGATTATAAAATCAGTTATGACGTGTCTAACTTCCTGGATGCGTCGATTGAGCAGGTAATTGACACCTTACGGGATGCGTTTATCCTGGTTGCCCTGGTGGTATTTATATTTCTGGGCGACTGGCGGTCTACGCTGATACCCATCCTGGCGGTTCCGGTATCGCTGATCGGAGCGTTTTTTGTGATTCAGTTTTTCGGGATTTCCATCAACTTAATCACGCTCTTTGCACTGGTGCTGGCTATAGGCATTGTGGTAGATGATGCCATTGTGGTGGTAGAAGCTGTGCATTCCAAGTTAGACAGCGGAGCAAAATCTGCCCGCGGCGCTACCCTTGAGGCTATGAACGAAATTAGCGGCGCTATTATATCTATTACCCTGGTAATGGCGGCGGTATTTATACCGGTGTCGTTTATCACAGGTTCCACCGGGGTTTTTTACAAGCAGTTTGGTTTAACACTGGCGATATCCATCTTGATATCTGCAGTTAACGCGTTAACGCTTAGTCCTGCGCTTTGTGCCTTGCTGCTGAAACCGCATGAGGAAGATGCTCATCATAAACAAGGTTATTTACAGCGTTTTTACACGGCTTTCAACACCGGTTTTGAAGCTATAACCGGTAAGTACAAACGTTCGGTTAGCTTTCTGGCTGTTAGAAAATGGGTAGCCGTAGGCATCATTGCTGTTTTTGGCGTCCTGTTTTGGTTCCTGTTAAAGACTACGCCAAGCTCTTTTGTGCCCAATGAAGATCAGGGCTTCATCATTGGTGATATTTCTCTGCCGCCGGCTTCATCTCTGGAGCGTACTACGGAGGTAGTCAACCAGGTGTCTAATATTGTACGAAGTCTGCCTGAGGTAGAATCGGCCACCCGAATAGCGGGACAGGGGATCCTGAGCGGTGCCGGTGGCTCTTATGGTGTAATCTTTATCAAACTAAAACCATGGGATCAGCGCAAAGGCAAAGGCCACGATGTAAATGATGTTACAGGAAGGTTATTTGGTATGACCGCCGGAATTAAAGCTGCCCGGATTTTATTTCTGGTACCACCTGCTTTACAGGGTTTTGGTAACAGCAGTGGTTTTGAGTTTGAATTGCAGGACAAAACAGGCGGTAGTATTGAAAACTTTGTTGAAGTGAACGGTAAATTTTTGGCGGCGTTAAATAAACGGCCCGAAGTTCAGTATGCCACTACTTTTTTCAATACCAACTTTCCGCAGTTTCAGGTAGATGTTAATGTACCCAAATGCAAAGCCGCCAATATTCCGGTGAATTCGGTGCTTAATACTTTACAAGGGTACTATGGTGGTCTGTATGCATCGAATTTTAATGAATTCGGTAAGCAGTACCGTGTAATGATTCAAGCTGATGCGGCTTATCGTGGTACGCCCGAAAGTTTGAACAACATTTACGTGCGCACCAATGATGGAGTTATGGCTCCCATATCGGAGTTTGTAACCTTGAAAAAAGTATATGGTCCTGAATCTATTAAACGTTTTAATTTATATACTTCAATATCTATCACCGGTGCGCCAAAAGCCGGCTACAGTTCGGGCGACGCTATTAAGGCCATACAGGAAGTAGCCGCACAAACACTGCCGGCCGGGTACGGTTATGAGTTTTCGGGCTTAACCCGTGAAGAACTGGCGGGCGGCAGCCAAACGATATTTATCTTCATGTTGTGCCTTGTTTTCGTTTACTTTTTGCTCAGTGCACAGTACGAAAGCTATATTTTACCGTTTGCAGTGCTGTTGTCGCTGCCTGTCGGTTTGGCGGGGGCATTTTTGTTCGCCAAAATATTCGGTGTAGAAAACAACATCTATTTACAGATTACTTTAATTATGCTCATCGGCTTGCTGGCAAAAAACGCCATCCTGATTGTAGAATTCGCGGTGATGCGACGTAGGGGAGGTTTAAGCATAAGCCAGGCGGCCATTGAAGGTGCGATTGCCCGTTTACGCCCGATTTTGATGACCTCATTCGCATTTATATTCGGCTTAATTCCGCTGATGCTTGCCACAGGTGCCGGCGCTGAGGGTAACCGGTCCATTGGTACAGGTGCTGTAGGTGGTATGCTGGTGGGTACCCTTTTCGGCGTGTTTGTAATCCCCACCCTATTCATCATCTTCCAAACCCTGCAGGAGCGTATCAGCAGTAAGCCT
This sequence comes from uncultured Mucilaginibacter sp., assembly GCA_964241945.1. Taxonomy (GTDB): domain Bacteria; phylum Bacteroidota; class Bacteroidia; order Sphingobacteriales; family Sphingobacteriaceae; genus Mucilaginibacter. The sequence goes on along the minus strand of CAXTCH010000271.1, from coordinate 2,726 downwards.
GTTGTTATGGTGGAGGAACATGAGGCTGTTGAAGAGTTGCAATAAGTTTAACCTGACTAATCCTTTGATAAAAAAATGATCCAATTTTATAAGAAGCAAATATTTGCAGCACTCTTTATCAGCGCGGTGTTTGCTTCATGTGTCACTAAAAAATATCAGCAACCGGTATTGAAAACGGAAAACGTATACCGCGATACCACCATAAGCGATAGTGCAACCATAGCTAATCTGCCCGTTAATCAGCTTTTTACCGATACCGTGCTGCAGCATTTAATAGCAGAGGGTATACGGGAAAATCTGGATTTGAAAACGGCAGTACAACGCATTAGTGAAGCTGAGGCCAATTTACGTCAGGCCAAAGCTGCTTATCTGCCAAGTGTGTCAGCTACGGGAACCGCCACCGCTACCAAGCAATCACTTGCCGGCCTTAATTTTCCGCCTGAATTTGCCAACGCATTTGATTTAACCACCACCACCTATCAGCTGGGCCTAACTGCAAGCTGGGAGGCGGATATTTGGGGAAAGTTTCGCAGCAGTCAGCGTGCAGCGTTAGCTAATTTTCTGCAAAGTGATGCAGCCAGACGGGCAGTTCAAACTCAGTTAATTGCCGATATTGCGAATAATTATTATTCTCTGCTTGCGTTGGATAAGCAATTGGCCATCACAGAGCAAACGGTTAAAAACCGCATAAGTGACGTGGAAACCATGAAGGCGCTGAAAGAAGGCGCCATAGTGAACGGGGCTGCGGTGGTGCAAAGTGAAGCAAACCGCTATGCTGCTGAAGTGACTATTCCGGATCTGAAACGCAGTATTCGTGAAACTGAAAACGCCTTGTCCATCTTGTTGGCCAGAGCACCCGGAAAAATCAATCGCGCCTCGTTAGCTGAGCAAAGGCCTTATGGTAATTTAGTGCTGGGAGTACCGTCGCAGTTACTGCGCAACCGTCCGGATGTAAGGGAGGCTGAATTCGCTTTCAGGAGTGCATTTGAAAATACAAACCTGGCCCGTACTTACTTTTATCCTTCCCTGACCATTAATGGGCAAGGCGGCTTCTCCTCATTAATGATTAAAGATTTGTTTGAGCACTCTATATTTTATAATGTGGTGGGTGGCCTCACGCAGCCGATATTTAATCGCGGGCAAAACAAGGCACGGCTTCGTATAGCACAGGCACAACAGCAAGAAGCGTATTACAATTTTCAACAGTCCATGCTGGTAGCGGGACAGGAAGTTTCAAATGCGCTGTATGCATATCAAACCGCGCTGGAAAAGCAAACCACCCGCGCAAAGCAATTGCAGGCCCTCGAAAAATCGGTAGACTACACCAAAGAATTATTGCGTTACAGTTCGGCAACTAATTACACAGATGTACTCACCTCTGAGCAAAGCCTGTTGGCAGCCCAATTAAGCAGTGTAAACGATAACCTGCAACGGCTGCAATCCATTGTAAATTTATACCGTGCTTTAGGTGGAGGCTGGAAACAGTAAATGCAATTTTTAATATAAGTATTTGTTAGCCAATTGCCTATAATGTGCATGTTTCAGGGTTGGCACAGACAAGTTTGATATCAAAACACCTGCTTTTTACTCCGTTATAAAATAATAAGCAGGTGTTGTTGTTTTAAGCATGCACTCAAAACTTCCTGATGAATATAGTTTTACTTTAATATACCTTGAAAGTTTTACGGTTAACGGATGCTGTTGCCGGGTAAATTTTATATCGGTACATTAGTTGTTCAATCTATCAGCTATGAAGATATCTTTAAGAAGTATTGCTGCTACAGTTAGCGTTTTATGTGGTTTGGCTACCGGCAGTTCGGCGCAAACGTTACTGGCGCTTTCAAAATCAGATCATACTTTAGCTTTGGTAAATCCGGTCACATTAAAGGTGGTAGCTAAGATACCTGTTGGGTCAGATCCTCACGAAGTCATTGCCTCTGCTGATGGTCGCCGGGCTTATGTTTCCATTTACGGCGGCGGCAGTTTTCATGAAATCGATGTTATTGATTTGGTAGCGAAGAAAGCGTTGCCTAATATTAATACCAGTCCGTTCCTGGGGCCTCATGGCTTAGACTTTGGCGGCGGTAAAGTATGGTTTACGGCTGAGGGTGCCAAATGTGTGGTACGCTATGATCCGGCATCAGGCAAGTTTGATTGGGTGATGGGTACCGGACAAGATCGTACCCACATGATTTATGTAACACCTGATTTAAAACGGGTGTATACCACAAACGTAAACTCAGGTACGGTAAGTATATTACAGGATACACTGATTAAACCTTCATTTCCAAGTCCGCCTCCCGGACAGAAGCCTGGTGGAGTGGCTGGTCAACCAGGTCCGCCGCCACCACACCGTAGCTGGATCCAAACGGTAATTCCTGTTTCCAAAGGTTCAGAAGGCTTTGACGTTTCGCCGGATGGCAAGCAACTATGGACGGCCGCAGCCGAAGACGGCAGCATCGCCATTATTGATCTGAATGCCGGTAAAGTAATTGAAAAATTGGATGCGAAGGTGTTTGGCGCCAATCGACTCAAAATTACACCGGATGGTAAGCATGTATTAATTACCAGTCTCAGCAGCGGCAATTTGGCTGTTTTTGATGCACAGTCATATCAGCAAATTAAACTTATACCCATTGGTCATGGAGCAGCAGGTATACTTGTTGATGCTGACGGAAAAAGAGCCTTTATCGGTTGCACACCGGACAATTATGTTGCTGTGGTAG
>CAXTCH010000270.1:0-5265 GCA_964241945.1 uncultured Mucilaginibacter sp. | reverse complement strand
GTTTAAGGCTTCTGCATTGGTGTGCTGCAAATCGTAAGCTACAATCCATAGGCTGTAGAAGGGGTTCGACAACAGTTCATTGGTATAGTTATCGCCTTGTGCATTCTGAACTGAAAAATCGCGGATTTTGGGCGTGAAGCCTGTTTTTACCAACCTGCGTTCCGGGTCACCGACCACCTGCCAGCTGGCATCTTTCCAGATACCGGTTTTTAAGTATTCCTTGTCGGTAATGTCTTTAGTAGCGCTGGTAGTTTTATTTTTTAAATGATAGGTGAGTTCATATTCATCAGGCTGGGCGCCGGGCGGCGTTTTCATTTCATCAGGCAGATTAGCGCCTACCTTGTAAGGCAGAAAATCAATCACCGGTAAAAAGTTATAGGTATATACCTCTACGCCCACTGATAATACTACTGCGATAACCAGCAGGGCATTTTCCAGTTTAGGGCTTACCAACAGCCGCATCTGCCGGCGGTTGAAGAACAGTACCAGCACCAGCAGCAGCAAAGCCATATCTTTACTGAACGATTGCCATGGTGTTAGCGGAATCGCATCGCCAAAACAACCGCAGGTTTGTACTACCTTAAAGAAGGCAGAGTAGAAAGTAAGAAAGCCGAAGAAAATAATCAGCAGTAAAAGCCCCCAGGCTACGGCATTAATCCGGATGCCGATCAGCAAAGCAAAGCCCAGCAGCATTTCAAGCGCACAGAGCAAAATGGCCAGCGTCAGAGCCAGATTATTCAAAAAGGTAACATGGAAAACTTCAAAGTATTCCTGTAGTTTATAAGAAAAACCCAGCGGGTCATTAGCTTTAATCAGTCCTGAAAAAATGAACAGCAAGCCTACGGCAATGCGGCAAAACCAGATAAGTGCATTTTTCATTTCAGCCCTAATTTAATCAGTGCAAATACCGAATAATTCAGCATATCCTGATAATTAGCCCTCACCCCTTCTGAGGCCAGCGTTTGGCCTTCATTATCTTCAATCTGCTTTACACGCAGTAATTTCATGAGTATCAGGTCGGTTAACGAGCTCAGCCGCATATCCCGCCAGGCCTCACCATAATCATGATTTTTGGCAAACATCAGGTCGCGTGTGGCTTTGACGTGCTCATCATATAAACCGCTTACCCGCTCGGCAGATAATTCCGTGGGAGTTTCCGGCTCACAGTCCATTTGCATCATGGCAATCACGCAGTAATTGATAATGCCAATATATTCCCCGGTAATATCGTCACCTACCTTTGATATTTTCTTTTCTTCCAGCGTACGCACGCGCTGTGCTTTAATAAAGATCTGGTCGGTGATAGAAGGCAACCTTAAAATGCGCCAGGCGGTACCATAATCACGGGTTTTTTTGATAAAAAGGTCTTTACATGCCTTTATCACAGCATCATATTCGGCAGCGGTATTGCTCAATTCGGTAGAATTTAATATTTGAACGATATTTGTTGCGGCGACCATTTGCTAACTTCGCCGGGAATGGCTAAAGATACAGTTTTTCATAAAAAGACAACGATTAACGCCCGCGGGCGACTGATTGATTTGAGCCGCCCCACGGTGATGGGCATCATCAACCTTACCCCCGACTCCTTTTATGCCGAAAGCCGTAAAACCCACACGGAAGCTATAGTACAGCAAGCCGAAAAAATGCTCGTCGAAGGCGCAACGTTTTTAGATTTAGGGGCCTACTCTTCACGTCCCGGCGCTGCAGACATTTCTGTCCAGGAGGAAACCGACCGGTTGCTGCCTGGTGTGGAAGCTATTGTTCAGCATTATCCGCAGGCCATAATTTCAATAGACACCTTCCGTGCGCCGGTGGCAGAGGCGGCTATCCATGCCGGAGCGCATATCATCAACGATATCTCGGGCGGGCAATTGGACGCTGATATGTTTGCTACGGTGGCCCGCTTGCAGGTTCCTTACATCCTGATGCACATGAAAGGTACCCCGCAAAATATGGTGCAGCTGGCGCAGTACGAGCATGTGTTTAACGAGGTATTCGATTATTTTTCTGAAAAATACAATCAGCTGCGCCGGCTGGGTGTGCACGATGTAATACTCGACCCCGGCTTCGGCTTTGCCAAAAAAGCCGGGCAAAGCTATGCTTTAATGAACCGCTTGCAGGATTTTCAGGCGTTAGGTTTGCCTGTGCTTGCCGGCGTATCGCGCAAGCGGATGATATATGGCCTCACGGGCGGCACTGCTGCCGATGCGCTGAACGGTACCACAGTATTAAACACCATAGCTTTAACCAAAGGCGCTGCTATACTGCGCGTACATGATGTAAGAGAAGCTACAGAAGCGATAAAAATCTGGAAAGCATGCACAGCTGACCATGAAGGTTGACAGTCACTTATTCTCATTTAATAGAACTGCCTTAAACACCACAGCCGTTAACATGTTAAACAGTTAAATTAATGCTAATTTAACTGTTTGTTTTATTAAGTTGATGGCTATGGATCTCATTTATAAGATTTTTGGAGAAGGGAAAGATTTATCAGTTACACAAATGTGTTGCCGGGCGGCAGTAGTTTATTTTATTACACTTGTTCTCATCCGTATTTCGGGGCGGCGTACGTTTGGCAAACGTTCGGCCTTTGATAACTCTATTGCTTTAATTTTAGGTGCGGTGATTAGCCGTGCCGTAGTAGGCGCTTCGCCATTTGTACCTACGGTGTGCAGTTGCCTGGTGCTGGCCTCTTTTCACCGTTTGCTGGCATGGCTGAGCATGAAAAATAGCTTTATCAGGGAATTGGTAAAAGGGGAAAACATTATGCTGTTTAAAGATGATCAGTTACAGTTTGATAACATGACCTCCACTTTGATGAATGAGAAAGATGTGATGAGTGATGTACGCACCAAAGCCAATACCGACTCTATGGCCCATATCAAAGAAATACATATGGAAGCAAGCGGCGAAGTAAGCATTGTAAAAAAAGATATTTAACCGGCTTAAAACCTGCAGCACTTTTTGTACCGGCCTGTAGTTTTCGAAATAAATTTTTATGTTTGCTGAAAGCAAGCCCTGTTATGAAACTATCAAAAGCCCATTCAGCCCTGTTGCTTATTGCTGCCTGCTCGCTTATGTCACTGCAAGCCTGCAAAACCAAAAAGATAGCGCAAAAACCTGCCCCCTATCATTCCAACCTGCCCGACCCGCCGGCAATCAATAAAACAACCACACAGACGCCGCCTCCACCGCCGCCGGCCCAGGATAATACACCGCCACCCGCACCCGAAAAGCCTGACTATAACTTTAAAAATATTCAGTTTGAGTTTAACTCAGCTATTTTAAAAACCGATGCCTATGAGGTGTTAGACCATATTGCCTCAGAAATGAAGATGGACAAGTCGGTACAGTTTAATTTAAACGGTAATTCCTCACAGGAAGGCACCCCTGAGTACAATATGAATTTATCAGTAGAGCGGGCTAACGCCGTGAAAACGTACCTGGTAAATTCGGGTGTCGATGGCAGCCGCATGACGGTAAAAGGATATGGCGAAACCCGCCCTATTGCCTCTAACGATACCGAGGAAGGCAAAGCCTTGAACCGCCGTGTAGAGGTGAAAGTGAGCAAATAAGATACCACCTGTCAATTAATAATGAAGATAGCCGCTTAAAATATTGAGCGGCTTTTTTGTGGTAAATATTTACCTATAAAACCGGATTAAGGTCGATAAAGGTATTCAGGCAAACCATTAAGTAGGAATTAACTGATTAGGTAAGTGGTCTGCTTAGCATGTAAGATGCTGAAACAAGCTCAGCATCTTACATCCTAAAATTCATTTATTCTTAAAATTGCACTCGTTTGCAACGCGAGTAAAAAATTAAATCTTATTATATCTTCCCGAAAATCTCGGCCAGTTTATTTTCCAGGTCTTCGCCGCGCAGGTTTTTGGCAATGATCTTACCGTTGGGGTCAATCAAAAAATTCTGCGGAATGCTGGCTACATAATACAAGGCGGCCGCACCATTATCCCAGTACTTTAGGTCAGATACCTGCGTCCAGGTCAGGCCATCGGCTTTGATGGCATCCATCCAGGCTTGTTTAGCGCCAGGGCGGTCTAAAGATACACCCAGAATGGTAAAGTTCTTGCCTTTATATTTGTTATACACCCGTACTACGTTAGGGTTTTCCTGGCGGCAAGGCGGACACCAGGAAGCCCAAAAATCAAGCAATACATATTTTCCGCGGAAAGAAGATAACTTTACGGGTGCTCCGTTTATATCATTTTCGGTAAAATCGGGTGCGGTTACCCCAACTGAAGTCATTTTAAGCGACTCGATAGATTGGTGTAACTGCTTGGCGGGTTCGGTAGCCCTGATAGCCGGAGATAATGAATTATACAAAGGGTCAAGCACCACTGGGTCGGCTGACGGACCACCCAGTGAGCTTAATGCCAGTAAACTCAGGTAGCTGTCGGGATTGGCTCTGATAAAGCTTTGCAATACCCCTTCCTGTTCTTTTTGCAAAGCTTTAAAACGGGTTTGCATCGTATTTTGATAGGGAGCCGATTGCTGCTGGGCCGGCGTAGCGGCCTGCGCTTCGGCATACAGCGCCTGTATACGGGTGGTAATGGGCACTAATTGCGCCATCAGCCGCTTGTTATCATCATTAATAGGCGAACCGGAAATTTCTGCCTTCTTTACCGAATCGGTGGTGCTGGTCACGTCAATTTCGCCTTTGTCGAGATAAAAGCTGTATACATCCGGCTGTGCCGTAGTCGAAGCCTGGTTGGCCAGTTTGGCAATGCCTACGCCCTGGTGATCAATCACAATACCCGCATTTATAGGGAATAGTACGGTACCTGTAATCTGAAAGCTGCCATTGGTGATAGCGGCTGAGTCGAGCACTTTATTAGCCCCCAGCTGGTAATACAGGTAAGCGCGGGCCGGGGTATTTAAATGGCCTACCTTTCCTTTTATAGTAAATGTTTGAGGGGTTTGCGCCTGCGCCGCGAAAGGCAACAAAAGCATAACGCTGTAAATCAGTTTCTTTATCATGAAAGCAAAATATCTGTACGCTTAACGTAAAAGTGTAGCTGTGCGTATGTTTATACTAATTTTTGAAAAGTGCGCCACCACAAATCGGGCATCTCGCCGCTTACTGCGGTCTGGTAATCCTCAAACAGGCAAGGCACCAGGTGAAAACGCTCATTGGCCGAACCTGCCGTCGGGTAAGGTACCTGCATCCACCAGCGGTCGGTTTTGCGGCTTTTCACAAACACCATTTCATGATCGTCGTGCTGCAAAGTGGTTTTATAG
>CAXTCH010000269.1:0-5279 GCA_964241945.1 uncultured Mucilaginibacter sp. | reverse complement strand
CTCCACATCGTGCAGCAGCCGCAGCATACCGGCCTCCTGCGCCGCCGTAAGCGCCGGGGGCACGCAGGCTATTACGATGGTTTTACTGCTCATTCACCTTAATTTACAAGGGAGGGCGGGTGATTGTTTAAGGTGTGAGGTGCTTGTTACAGTTTGTGTTTTGAGAATATAGATCACCTAAACAGATGTTTGACTCATTATAACAATGAATTTATCATGAAAGCTAGATTTTAAGTGAATGAGTTACTATAAGTTAAAAGGTTTTATGTTGAATTACTATGTATGAATAAAAAGATTAAACAATTTATTACCGTAAATTTTATATTTTGCGTGTAATACTGATTCAACTGTACATCATTTATTTTGAATGTTTTACCAAATAATTACCCATAAAAAAAACAATGGCTGCAATCTGACAAATGTACGGTGCTTGATTTGATTACTTATATAAGAATTACCGGCAATTTACGTGACACTCAGATTGAAGCGATTGAGACCTATTTATATTTGAAAATTGAAGGACAAAATAAGCCGCTTTGGCAGTTATTTGCGGAAGGATTTTTTTTAGATGGCACTGATTTAAACAAGTTAAATATTAACCAATACACGCGCGATTTTTTAATAAATAATGTAAGCGCATTGGCTTTATTTGAATTTGCCCGTCAAAAAGTGGGTAATACTATACTATTACCGGAACTTGCAGCATTAATTACAAATAGTCCGGAAACATTAAATTATGAAACCGTTATTAAAAGTTTGTTTTATAACGTAACCTATGCAGATTACTTAATGGGTTTGCCAATGGGCGCAGGCAAAACTTATTTGATGGCAGCTTTCATTTATTTAGATTTATATTTTGCTGATAATGAACCTGACAATAAAGCCTTTGCACATAATTTTTTGGTATTAGCGCCGTCTGGCTTAAAGTCATCGATTATACCCAGTTTAAAAACTATTGAAAATTTTAATCCTGCATGGGTACTGCCCGAACCTGCAGCCGGTAAGTTAAAGAAGTTGTTAAAGTTTGACATTTTAGATGAGCAGAAAAGCGGTAAAAAAAGCGGTAAGGTGCGTAATCCCAATGCGCAAAAAGTTAATGCCTGCCTGCCTAATCCATTTGGGCAAGTATTTGTAGTTAATGCAGAGAAAGTAATTTTGGAAAGCTTTAAGTTTGATGCACAGACCGAACTTGACTTACAGGATGCTGAAAACGATACTACTAACGATTTAAAAAAATTATTCGGGCAAATACCCAACCTATCAATATTAATTGACGAAGTACACCATGCCACTACAGATGATGTGAAATTGCGGCAGGCTGTTAATTACTGGCAGCATAAAGGCAACATCACTACTGTTTTAGGCTTTTCGGGTACGCCTTACTTACAAAGCGCTGAAACTGTTAAGGCTGGTACTTTGAAATTTAAATTTTCGCAAATTACAAATACAGTTTACTATTATCCGTTAGTAACCGCTATTAAGCGATTTTTGAAAGCCCCGGCCGTAAGGGTTGCTCAAAATCTTGACCGACACGAAATTATTAGGAAAGGAATTGAAGAATTTGATGCGCTATATAAAAGCAAAATTTATAACAATGGTTCAATTGCCAAAATAGCCATTTATTGCAGCAGCATTGAAGTTTTAGAACAAGATGTTTATCCGTTTCTGACAACAGAATTAAATGTAAACGCTGATGAAGTGCTAAAACATCATGGCGGCAACGAAAATTATTCATTACCTAAAGAAAATGAATTACAGTTCCGCTCATTAAATCAGCCCGAGTCAGGTAAACGATATATTTTGTTAGTGTAGGCGGGCAAAGAAGGCTGGGATTGTCCAAGCCTCACCGGCGTTATATTATCTCAAAAGGGCGATTGTCCGAAAAACATGGTGTTGCAAGCCTCCTGCCGATGCCTACGGCAAGTGGACAAAGAGCAGGATGAAACCGCCCTGATTTGGCTGAACAAGGATAACGCTGACACCCTGAACAAGCAACTTAAACAAGAGCAAAACAGCAGCATTGAAGAATTAAACAACGCAAAACGCAGCGCCGGGCAGATGATGGTAACACGTCATTCCCGTATGAACGTATTGCGGGTGCCCAAAATTGATTTTTATCAGATGAGAATTGGCTACCTTTCTACGGACGAGGAGCTTTCGGCCAATACCCGGTTAAAGTTAAAAATGCTGATTGATAAAATTGACCGGTTTAAAAATAGTGCTTCAGTTAGTAAAAGCGGTATAGCCGATATGAATACCGGCATTATCAGCACAATAGATGAATCAGGCGAAACGGCAGCTCATTATCAGCAATGGGTTTATGAGTTATCAAGGCAAAGTTTTGGCTTGATAACTAAGGGCGTATTACTTGAATATGATAATGAGCTAAGCAATATCTTCAGCTTGATTACTTATACAGACAGTAACCAGTTATATTTCAACTCACAATACAACTTATACGCTATTGAAAGTAAAGTAAGGGCAGCCTTTAGCATTAAAAGAGATGTGCAAACTACGGAAGAGGCCATACTCGAGAAGGCTGAATTGCTGGTAGCAGGAAAACTCAGCAGCGTGGTAAAAAATGAAAATCTTTACCCTGCCGAAAGTGATGTTGCCGCAATTTTGAAGATAGATAGCGACCCACAAAACACTTTAAATAGTGAAGCTGATATTAAAACAGCCTACCAAACAATTAAACAAACGCTCGAAGCACAAGGCTTAGGCAACATGGCCGGAACCTTTGAGGATTTTGAGGCCAGGCACCAAACCAGTTTGGCCGTAAACGCCAAAAACTATACTTTTCATTACCTGCCTTACAATTTTGGTGCAAGCGGATCAAGCCGGTTAGAAAAAAATGTTTTTGGACAGGTTTTGCGGAGCGATAAATTTCAAAAATTAAACTTGGAAATATATTATAACGGTGAGCCGGGGCTAACAAAATTTGTAATTAATTGCTATACCAGAAGCGGAAAATATTGGAAGCCCATGGGCAAGTACACTACCGATTTTATTATGCTTAAACGCACTGATGATAAACACATAGATAAGATATTGCTGATAGAAACCAAAGGCAAAATATATGCCCAGGATGAGAAGTTTAGGCAAAAGAAAGCTTATATCGAAAATGAGTTTTTAGAAATGAACCGGCAAAAATTCAATTATAAACGCTTTGACTTTTTATACTTAGAAGATAGCAGCACTGAAGCCGATAACACTAACAAGCTTAATCAAAAAATAGCTGAGTTTTTTAATCATTAATATATGCCGCTCAAATACATACCTTATATACCAAATACTGTTAACGGACAGGCCGTACTTAACAACATTACCCGGCCGCAACGGCTGCTGCTTTACCGTGAAAACGACAAGGTGTATAACCGCCTCAAACGCGGTATGCCCTATTATGAGACCGTGCTGGTAGAAACAGTTGGCAACCCATCAGAAAACTTAGTGATACGCGGCGAATGTATATCAGCCTGCGCCTATTTGAAAGAGCAAGGCATACAGGTTGATTTGGTTTACATTGACCCGCCGTTTGCCAGCGGCGCTGATTATGCTAAGAAAGTTTATATACGCCGCAACCCGCAGCTCGCCGAAAAATTGCTGCTGCTGAGCAGCAGATGGATATTGAAGAACTGAAGGCATTTGAAGAAACCATGTACGGCGACATTTGGAAGAAGGAAGATTACTTGAACTGGATGTATGAAAACTTGATGGCGATAAAAAGCATCATGAGTCCTGATGCAAGTATATACTTGCATTTAGATTGGCATATCGGCCATTATGTTAAAATATTGATGGATGAGATTTTTGGGGAAGAGTGCTTTAGAAATGAAATAGTCTATGGTTACAGAATTCAAGGTATCAATAAAAGAAATTTTCCAAGAAAGCATGATACTTTGTTTTTATATTCATTAAGTGAAAACCAAGTATTTAACCCAGAAAAAGAAACAATCAAGTACGAAAAACCTTTTATTGACACAAAAAAAACAAACGCAAACCTTAACACTTTATCAAATAAAGATATATTAATCATAAATAATTGCTTAAATAATAAAACAGCTTTACCTGACAGATTCAAAAACATATTATTTGATCAGCACTACGCAGAGGTATATGTAAGAGATGTTTGGGATAATGATATTACTAAGCCAATAATTAGTGGCTCAAATGAATATCTTGAGTATTCAACGCAAAAATCTGAAGGCCTATTACAACGAATTATAAAGGCGAGTACAAACGATTTTAAAGATGACTATAATCAACAAAAAATGATAGTTGCAGACTTTTTCGGCGGCAGTGGCGTCACGGCAAAAGTTGCCAATGATTTAGGCCGAACCTTTATTCATTGTGATGTGGGCATCAACAGCATACAAACCGCAAGAGACCGACTAAAAGAAGCTAAGGCCAGTTTTCAGTTATTGGAAATTAAAGACGGGGTAAGCCTATTCCGCAACCCGCAGCAAACTACTGACAAGCTGGCTACCTTAATACCGGGGCTACAGCGAGGCACAACCGGGTTAAGCAATTTTTGGTTTGGCGCAGTCACCGAAACCAAATATGGCACTGTACCTGTTTATGTGCCTGATTTAAAAGACAGCCAGCAAAAAATATTAGATAAGCCTGTTATCAATAATATCATTAACCAGCAATTGCAGGATATTACTATTGACGTTAAAAAAAATTATAGTTTACTATATCGATATGGATGATCCGGAAGAGTTAGAACACTTTATTAAAGAAAACAATTTTACCGGCATTGAAATTGAGCTTAAAGACCTCAAAAACATACTAAGTAATGTAGTATTAGAAGATGCTGTAAAATATACACTTGCAGAAACTGATGCAGGTTTTGAAACAGCCATAATAGAAATCGTTAGCGACAGGCTGATTCAAAAAATTAATGACTTTAACCAGAAAGGTAATCTACAATCAATCAAAAATGGCAAAGCCTTTCATCCAATTAACATCAGCGACAACGGACTGGAACTCATAGAACTCATTGCCCTCGATTGTGAGAACTTAACCGGCCCCTGGCACAGTACCACTGAAATAAAGATTGACAAATTAGGCTACGTTACTAAGGATGGAGTAAAAACTAAAACCTTTTGGAACGGAACTATCAACAGCGTCCTCAAACCTAAGCGCTTAAAGGTACGCAATATTAGCGGCGATGAAACTGTGTTAACCGTTACTTAAGTTTTTTGTGCTCCCCCGCTCCCGCAAGCGTCCCGCTTGTGGCCTGCTGCTGAGTAAACCAAGCTGCCGCTAAACCACAA
>CAXTCH010000268.1:0-5310 GCA_964241945.1 uncultured Mucilaginibacter sp. | reverse complement strand
TTCGGTGAGGGAACCGAGCGCAGCTTCAATTGCTTCGCTTGTTTGTTCTATCTTATTGATTAAATCCTGTCTCGGAATGTTTTTGAGTGAAAATTCTTCATCCCTGTTCCTGGTATAGTCCATATCGCCCAGTCCGGCGCCGATATAAGTGTTCAGGTTACCTACCAGATGAAGGCAGAGGTTCCCGGCGGAGTTAAGTATTTGCTTATCTATCCGCCAGATGTTCGCCTCGTTATGGTACAGTTCCAGTTCCTGTTTTAAGGCGGCCAAATCTCTGTTGAAAAGCGTTTTTAGGGAATGGGTAAGCATGAGGTGAATTTTTACTCAAAAACAGTGATATTTCTCTCGGCATTTGTGCCCGTTCAGGCGTCTCCCTTTGAGCCGGCAGGGGAGAACCAGTAAAGGTGAAACTTCCATTAATATCCATATCTTCCACTAATGCTTTTACAAATTTTAAAAATGATTCTTCTGAGGAAACTTCCTTTTGTATAAGAATTGATGCTACCTATAATTACAAAAGGAGACTTGTCCTTTAATTCAGCTTCTGTCATGTTTTCAACATAGTTAATTGACAGTAATCCATTCACAGGAATATAGTCTTCTGCCCAATCTAAAAATTTACTAAAGTCTTTGGCGGATCTTGGTGATAAGATCAAAATATTCCCCGATCCTTCAGAAAAATTTATGACATGATCTGCTTTAAATACTAAGCACTCATTACTTACAGCCCTGATCAGCTTTCCCTTAATTATATTTTGACCATCTGGGCTAACAAAATTCCACGGTTCACCAATCGATAAATAAATATTTTTACGTAACATTTTACTTTTCAGGAATTAATAAGTCCATGTTTGGCTTCGGCAAAAGCATAGTGCTATTCCAAACGGCACTGTTATATCCTGCTATCCGTAGTCTCCGACTACAGATGCTTATGCCCAGAGACTTCATCCTCTACCCGAACCACTCACAGCAAAGCTATTTACTATATATTCCGACTACAAAAAATTATAAATCAACAATCAAAACCGCTGACACTATTTTGTCAGTGTTGCACACTGTTGCGTGGTGTTGCGCGGTGTTGCAAGTGTTGCAAGTGTTGCAAGTGTTGCAGGTGTTGCGCCTGTTGCATGCAACACCTGCAACACCTGAGCTGTACCTGTGTCAATCTTATACTCCGTTATCTGTAAACTTCGCAATTCTTTCTTAACTTGCCGGCGCATCCTCTCTGTGTTATGAAAATATTGTTCGCCATTCAGGGTACCGGTAACGGCCACATCAGCCGGGCGCGCGAAATTGTGCCGCTGCTGCAGCAATACGGCGAGCTCGACCTGCTGGTGAGCGGCACCGAGGCCGAAGTATCACTGCCGCACCCGCTCAAATACAAGCTGCACGGTTTCAGCTTCGTGTTCGGCAAGCGGGGAGGGGTTGACCGCTGGGCCACCTTCAAAATCATGAACCTGCCGCAGCTATGGCGCGATATGCACCGCCTGCCCCTTAGCCAGTACGACCTCATTGTGAACGACTTTGAACCCGTAAGCGCCTGGGCCTGCCGCCTGCAAAAAGTGCCGTCAGTATCGCTAAGTCACCAATGCTCGTTTGTGTCCGGCAAAACGCCCCGCCCCGGCAAATGGAACTATGCCGAGTGGCTGTTCAAATATTACTCGCCCACCACGCACCACATTGGTTTTCACTTTGAGCGGTACGATGACTTTATTCATACCCCGGTCATCCGCAGTGATATCCGCCAATTGCAACCTCAAAACCTGGGGCACTACACCGTATACCTGCCGGCGTATGACGATAAAACGCTGGTGAAGTATCTGAGCCAGGTAAAAAGCGTGCAGTGGCAGGTGTTTTCCAAGCGGGCTAAAACGCCTCAGCAAACCGATAACGTCAGCATCCTGCCCATCAGCAACGAGGGTTTTAATGCCAGCATGGCCAACTGCGAGGGCCTGCTCACCGGCGGCGGCTTCGAGGGCCCGGCCGAAGCGCTGTACCTGCAAAAAAAGGTGCTGATGATACCCATGAAAGGCCAGTACGAGCAGCAATGCAATGCCCTGGCCGCCTCAAAGATGGGCGTACCGGTAGTAGAGGAAATTAACGACAGCTTTGCCGCCCACCTCAACCGCTGGATTGAGGACGACAGCCGCGTACACGTCGATTTCCCGGATGAAACCGCGGCCATTGTGGAGCGCATGGTAAGGCAGTACGCCCGTCCGCAGGCCGTTTGGGCTTAAGCGCTTTTTTGTTAATATTGCGCCTGCATTTGATGGCGTAACACTTATGATCGGAATTTTCCGCAGCTATAATCCTTTAACACTTATTTGGCTGGTGGTGCTGTTGTTTGTGCTGCGCATAGGCTACGTGCTGCAAATGCCCGACCAGGCCCATTTTGTGCTGCTGGAGCCCTATGTGCAAAGCGTAATTCCGGTAGGTTACCAAAACTTCTTATCGCCCGGCGCTAACTTGTTTTTGGCGGCCATTGTGGTATTTATTCAGGCAGTGCTGCTTAATTACTTAATTAATATGCATACGCTGCTGGGCAAGCCTACCTTTATGCCGGCGCTGATGTACGTTACCCTCGCCAGCCTGTTCACCCAGTTCCTGCTGCTAACGCCGGCGCTCATCTGCAACTTTCTCATTATCTGGATGCTGTTTAAGCTGATCGGTCTGTACAAAGCCGAAGATTCCAAGTCCTTATCCTATGATTTAGGCCTGATCGTCGCCCTGGGTACCTTGATTTATTTTCCCTTTGTGTACCTCATTGTAGGCGTGTGGATCGCCCTCATCATTTTTCGCCCGTTCGACTGGCGCGATTATATGGCCAGTCTGTTGGGCTATATTACCATATTTTTCTTTCTGGCCGTATTTTATTACCTTAATAACAAGCTGGGCAACTTCTATAAAATATGGCTGCCCCTGGGTACCCGTTTCCCATCGCACGTTACCGGTACGTATTATAATTACCTCGTGCTGGTGCCGGTTATTTTTATCCTGATACTGGGTTCGTTCAAACTGCAGGAAAACTTTTTCAGGAGCTATGTGCTCATCCGCAAAACCTTCCAGCTGCTGTTCTTCATTTTTCTGATTGCCGGATTGTCTTTTTACGTGAAAGGGCAGTTTAGGCTGAGCCACTTTTTGTTATGCATAGTGCCGCTGGCTATCTTCTCGTCTTATTATTTTTTGTATGCCGGCCGCAAATGGTGGTACGAATCTTTGTACCTCGTGCTGGTTGGCGCTATTATTTACTTTCAGTTTAACACTTTTTAACTTTTACATTCGTTGAGGTTGAAGCGGTTATATTAGCTTTGTAGCATGAAATTTGGTGTAGTCATTTTCCCGGGTTCAAATTGTGATGAGGACATAATTTATGTGCTCGAAAAGATAATGAGTCAGCAGGTGGTGCGCTTATGGCACAAAGACCATGATTTGCAGGGCGCTGATGTAATTATTCTGCCTGGTGGTTTCTCCTTCGGCGATTACCTGCGCTCAGGCGCTATTGCACGGTTCTCGCCCATTATGCAGGAGGTAATACAGTTTGCTGCAAAGGGCGGGTACGTGTTTGGCATTTGCAACGGCTTCCAGATACTGGCCGAAGCAGGCCTGGTACCGGGCGCTTTACTGCACAACAAGCACCGCAAATTTATCTGCAAAAATATTTACCTGCGGCCGCAAACCAACAATTCGCTGCTTACTTCGCAGCTGGATTTGGAGCAGGCGCTGAAAATACCGGTGGCCCACGGCGAAGGCAACTACTTTGCCGATGAAGATACCCTGAAAGCATTGAATGATAACGATCAGGTATTGTTCCGCTACAGCGATGAGGCAGGCAACATCACTACCGAGGCTAATCATAACGGATCGGTGGAGAACATTGCCGGGGTGTGCAATATCAAGCGCAATGTGTTTGGTTTGATGCCGCATCCGGAACGTGCTTCTGATACCTTGCTGGGTAATCAGGATGGTTTGGGCATCTTTGAATCGATACTGTCTATAGTTCAGGCCTGAGCAGATGACCAACCTGGTGGTAGATGTGGGTAACACGCATACCAAACTGGCCGTGTTTACGCAAAACGACCTGGTGCATACCGAACGTTTTGAAAGCCTGAGCATGCAGCAGCTGAATGAATGGATAAGCCGTTACGAAGTACAACGCATCCTGCTGTCATCAGTAAAGACTAATGCGGAAGGCTGGCAGCAGCAACTGGCCCAACAAATACCTGTAAAAGTGTTTGACCGCAGCATGACGGGCGGCATATATAACCATTACCGTACGCCGAGTACCCTGGGTTTAGACAGGCTGGCAGCAGTGATAGGGGCCAGCAAATTATATACGGGGCAGAATTGCCTGATTATTGACGGGGGCACCTGTATTACCTATGACTGGATTGATGCCGGCCGGAATTATTATGGCGGCAGCATATCGCCGGGACTGAATATGCGTTATAAAGCCTTGCAGCATTACACAGCAGCGCTGCCTTTAATTGAAGCTGACCTGAATGAAAACGCTGATTTTGGAACCGATACTATTTCGGCTATGCGCACGGGTGTACAAAACGGAATTAAATATGAACTGGAAGGCTTTATGCAGGCCTTTGATAAAAATAAGCCCAGCGGCTTAACCATTATACTAACCGGCGGCGATGGTGTTTTTTTTGATACTCTGCTGAAAAATAGCATCTTTGCCCCCTCAATTGTACATGAGCCCTACTTGGTTTTAAAAGGATTAAACGCAGCGATACAAGAGCATAATGATTAATTATACCCGAATTTTACTTGTTTTTTTATTAATAGGTGGGGCTTTGAGTGCTTCCGCACAATCAACGGCTACCACCAGTACTCCATATTCGCGCTATGGCTTGGGTATGATTGATGACCAGGTTTTGCCGCAAACCCGTGCTATGGGTGGCATCTCTGCCGGTGTAAATCAAATTGGCGGGTATAGCAATATTAACATGCTTAACCCATCTTCTTACAGCAATATACGTCTTACCACCATTGATATCGGTGTGGCTTCCAACATCAGTTTACTGAGCCAGACCGGCGTATCCAGTAATGATTATAATCAAAATACCCGCCTTAGCCACGTGGCTTTCGGTATTCCGGTAAGCAAAAAATCAGCTTTAAGCTTTGGCTTGCTGCCTTACAGCGAAGTTGGGTACAATTATACCAGCAATACTGTGCACAAGGCAAACCTTACCACCAACCCTTATGCTGCAGATACCACTTTCAGAACGGTTTACTCAGGCGACGGAGGTTTGTCAAAAGCCTATATCGGGTATGGTTTTGGTATCGGTAAGCACTTAAAGC
>CAXTCH010000267.1:0-5316 GCA_964241945.1 uncultured Mucilaginibacter sp. | reverse complement strand
GAAAACAGCTTTACCATTCAGCAAAGCTCTGAGGGGTTATATACGCCTCGCTATGATAATTATTATTTCAACATTGCCGGTTTGCCGTTTAAGCCTTCAAAAATTATCATCAATGGTAAAGAAGGGGTACATTTCAGCATTAACAAAGGCAGTATTGTAGAATTCAGGTTCAGTAAAAATTTCAAGCAGATCGAGATTTTAAAATAGATTGTTGCAGCTAAGTTATTGTGAGCAGGGTAAAGTATTCATCAATACTTTACCCTTTTTTGTTTTCCCCCGGTTATTCTCTTTATAATGCCTTTGTTATTTACCTAAGCCTGCCTGTGGTAAGAATGATTCTAAATAATATATATCCCTTGTAATAACCTCTTTTCGTTATACGTTTTGTACTTTTGCAGTTGAATTATTAGCCAAAGTTTATTAATGAAAAAAAGTTCGATATTCGGCATTATCGTAATTGCTATTGCGATAGCAGTAATTATTAGTACTTATTCAAATACAAGCACTTACGGCAACTTTGCTGATGCCAAAACCACCCATAGTGAACTGCATATTGTGGGGCACTTGGACAAGCAGAAGCAACTGATATATGATGCCACTCATGATGCCAATTACTTCTCATTTTATATGAAAGATAATCAGGGCAAGGAATGTAAAGTGGTATTTACTGGTACCAAACCCGAAGATTTTGAACGCTCGGAGCAAATTGTGCTTACCGGCGCTATGGATGGTAATGAATTTCATGCCAATAAAATTTTGATGAAATGCCCGTCAAAGTATACTGAAGATAAGGTGAATGTAACCGAGGCCAAGGCAAACGAGTCAGCCAGCCTATAAACTGATTAAATGAATACTGTTTTTAAAGGGGAGCACCTGCTGCCGGGTCACTTAGGTCAATTTTTAATTGTACTGGCTTTCGGCGCATCGCTGTTATCCACCATCAGTTATTACTTTTCTGCTACCGAAGCAAAAACTCCTGAAGGATTTTCATGGCGTAATATGGGCCGTATTGGCTTTTATGTTAATGCAGCATCTATTTTAGGCATCGGCGGATGCCTGTTTTACATCATCTTTAATAATTATTTTGAGTATCACTACGCCTGGGCTTACTCCTCACGTACATTGCCGGTATACTATATTGTTTCCAGTTTTTGGAACGGGCAGGAGGGTAGCTTTTGGCTATGGACTTTCTGGCAGGCCATATTAGGTATGGTACTGATTTGGAAAGCAAAAAGCTGGGAATCGCCTGTACTTACGGTGGTGGCTTTAGCGCAGGCGCTGTTGGCTTCCATGTTACTGGGTATTGAAATATTGGGCCTGCGCATAGGCAGTTCACCGTTTATTATGCTGCGCGACGCCGTTCAAGCGCCCATATTCAGTCAGCCGGACTATTTGAAATATATCACCGACGGCAGTGGCATGAACCCCTTGCTGCAAAACTATTGGATGGTCATTCATCCGCCGGTACTGTTCCTGGGTTTTGCCTCTACGGTAGTGCCTTTTGCTTACGCCGTAGCCGGCTTATGGCAGCGCCGTTTTCAGGACTGGGTGAAGCCGGCCATCACGTATTCATTGTTTTCATTGGCAGTGCTGGGCACCGGTATCATAATGGGTGCCATGTGGGCCTATGAGTCGCTAAACTTTGGTGGCTACTGGGCATGGGACCCGGTGGAGAATGCTTCCATGATGCCATGGCTTTTCTTGTTGGGTGCGGTGCACGTAATGGTGGTGTTTAAAAATACGGGCCATTCGTACTTCACCGCCACTTTTTTGGTATTGATCAGCTTTGTGCTAACCCTATATGCATCTTTCCTTACCCGCAGCGGTATCTTAGGAGAAACCTCGGTGCATGCCTTTACCGATTTAGGAATGACCGCGCACCTGGTAGCAGACGTGGCGATCTTTCTGGCGATTGCCGTGTGGTTGATAGTGAGTCGATGGAAAGAAATGCCGATTAGCCAGAAGGACGAGGAAACCTACTCACGCGAGTTTTGGCTGTTTGTCGGTTCTATTTTTATTGCTTTGTCCTGCTTCCACTTGATATTGGTTACCTCTATCCCGGTGTGGAATAAGCTGTTCGGAACTCATCTTGCGCCGCCTACCGAAGTGGTAAAGCATTATAACGTTATACAGGCCTCCTTTGCCGTGGTAATTATGCTGCTTACCGGCTTCACGCAATTTTTAAAATACAAGAAAACTGACTCCGCTAAATTTTTCATCCGGGCGTTAATGTACCTGCTGGTATCTGCGGTTATCAGTGCAGTAATTATATTTCTGACCGGGGTGTATCACTTAAACTTTGTATTTGCTGCTTTGCTGTTCACAGCTATCTACGCAGTAGTCGCTAATATTGACGTATTGGCCGATGTTATCAAAGGCAAAATCAAGCTGGCAGGTTCGGCAGTAGCGCATATCGGCTTTGGTATTATGCTGATTGGCGGTGTAATTTCAGCAGGTACGCAAAAAATCGCCTCGGTAAATGAATCAGGTGTAATCGAGGTGCAGGGTTTTGAAAAAGCAGCCAATCCCCGCGAGAACATTATGCTGTACAAAAATAAGCCAGTACAGATGGGTGATTATCAGGTAACTTATATAGGCGATTCACTAGTAACTCCAAATCACTATTTTAAAGTGAATTACAAGCGTTTTGATAAAGCGGGTAAATTGGCTGAAGATTTTGTTTTAAAGCCAAATTCTCAAGCTAATCCTAAAATGGGTTTAGTTTCTTCGCCTGATACGCGGCATTACTTATTTCATGATTTATATACTCACATCACTGCTGCTCCGATAAAGGATGAAATGGAAGCCAACGCTAACGCAGCTGCCCACACCGAGTCGAATGATGACAAAAATTACGATGCGCCTGTTATGCACGAAGTTGCACAAGGGGATACCATACACTACCGCGACGGATACATGGTGCTGAAGGGTGTAGACAAACAACCTAAGTTGCAGGACATTCCGATGGCTAAGAATGATATTGCTGTAGGCGCTATTTTAGAAGTAGTAACCGGCGGCCGCACTTTTACCTCGGAACCGGTATTTATGATTAAGGGCGGTAACGGGTTTGATTTTGCACGTACGGTTGATGATGCGGGATTAAAACTGCGCTTTACTAAAATTGTGCCTCCTGCCAATGGTTCGCCTGTAAAATTCGATATTACCGTTTACCAACAGCCTGAAAATAAGCGGCCTTATATTGTAATGCGCGCCATTGATTTCCCGTACATTAATTTCTTTTGGTCGGGCACACTGATTATGGTTATCGGATTTTTGCTTTCCATGTTTAGGAGGAATAAAGAGCTAATCAGGCCTGAAAAGGTCGCTGCTCCGGTTAGGAAGACGGAAAAGGCATATTAGAGACGTTTAACTGATCACCATGACTGCTGCGCCGGATATCGAATTTCTACTTAGTTCGTTTAATTGCAACGGCTTTGCTTGCGTTAATGATTTCTTTAGCGAAGATGAAGTTGTTGAGTTGATTGATGTCATTGAACAAGCCAATCAGTTTAAATCAACTTACAGACGAAGCGGCGATTTATTTGCCATCAGACAATTTCTAAAGGAAGTGCCGAATGCGTTCGACAGCATTTTTAATAGCTCATTAAAACAACTGCTTTTACAATTTTTCGGAAATCAATATTTTGTTTCTAAGTCAATTTATTTCGATAAACCCGGACAATCCAATTGGTTTGTTGCTTATCACCAAGATTTAACAATTTCAGTTGACCAAAAATTAGATATAACTGACTTTGGGCCCTGGACGATAAAGCAGAATCAATTTGCTGTTCAGCCTCCGGTAGATATCTTGCTAGATAACTTTACAGTTCGCATTCATTTGGATAATACCACCGCTGATAACGGTGCATTAAAAGTTTTATCGGGTTCACATCTAAAAGGCATTCGCCGCATAGAAACTCTCAACATCGAGCAAGAGCATGAGGTTGTTTGTGAAGTCAACCGGGGAGGGGTTATGTTTATGCACCCACTCATTTTTCATGCCTCAGGCAGGACCGTTAATCATAATCAACGCCGGGTTATTCACATTGAATTTAGCAAAGCTTTGTTACCTGCAGGCTTAAATTGGTCTGAAAAGCAGTTAATTAATTAACACGTTATTCTCCCTATGCGCATCACCCTCATTGGCTCGGGCAACGTGGCTACTCATCTGTCGGCGGCGTTAAAAAATGCCGGGCACCGCATAATACAAGTGTACAGCCGTAATTTGCAGCATGCTGCTTTACTGGCCTATCATGTAGGCGCCGGGGCAATTGATGATTTAGGTCAACTTAACCGTGAAACCGATTTGCTGATAATATCCATAAAAGATGACGCCATAGCTGACATAGCCCGGCAGTTAGCTGAGTATAATACACCAGCAGTGCATACCTCCGGTGCTGTTCCGTTACACAGCTTGACGGAAATTACTGCAAACGCCGGTGTATTTTATCCCTTGCAAACATTCAGCAAGATGAAAGAAGTAGATTTCCGGTCGGTACCACTTTGTATTGAAGGCGCGAATATTACGATTACCCGACAGCTTACAGAATTGGCGCAAACCATAAGCAACAAAGTTTATCAGGTCAATTCTGCACAACGTAAAGTTTTACATCTGGCAGCGGTGTTTGCCTGTAATTTCCCTAACTATTTATACCACATTGCGCAGCAATTACTGGCAGAGAACCAGTTAGATTTCAACTTATTGCGCCCGCTGATTACCGAAACTGCTGCCAAAGTACAAGAGCAGCTGCCCGGCGCTGTGCAGACCGGCCCGGCGGTCAGAAACGACGAAAATACCATGGCAGCGCATCTGCAATTGCTGCAAAATACACCTGAGTTACAACAAATCTACCAACTGTTAAGTCAGGGCATCATCAAAATGAATTGAAGTCCGTTTGGGCTTGTGTAATTTTGTTACTTTTGCCTCAATGGATATCTACAAAATCAAGATCAGCTTTGAAGAGCCGGATCATGCACCGGTCGAACTTCCCATAGCCGAAGGCGAATCTGTATTGGACGTTTGCCTGGAAAACGGCATCGAGTTGCAGCATAATTGCGGCGGGGTTTGCGGATGCAGCACCTGCCATGTATATGTAACCCAGGGTATGGATAACATCGAGGAGATTTCAGACAAAGAAGAGGATTTCATTGACCGTGCCGTTAGCCCTCGCATCAATTCGCGCCTGGGCTGCCAGTGTGTGGTAATTGATGGCGATATAGAGGTACTGATTCCTGACCAGTCGCAGTTTATGGGCCACTAAAATGTTGATTTTCCTTATCCAATATTGCATATAATTCACCAAGTACATGATACAA
>CAXTCH010000266.1:3972-5332 GCA_964241945.1 uncultured Mucilaginibacter sp. | reverse complement strand
TGTTGCATAGTGTTGCAGGGCGTTGCATACTGTTGCAGGTGTTGCACCTGTTGCACGCAACACCCTGCAACACCTTGGATAATCAGGCGCTTTTGTCCGGGCGCTTCAGCAGCCAGCTTTTTTCCTGCACTGTGGCGGCTAAAAAGGCTTGCTTAAACTCCTCGTTGCTTTTAAACGTTAGCTGTTCAAGCAGCCGCCATTCCGTATGCACCTCAAAGCTATCTTCCTCAAACGGCCAGGGATGTACAGTGAGCGATTGATCGGCCTGCTTCTGCAACCGGTATTCCTGCTTGGTAGGCCCTTCACTGATTTCAATGGTGCGTTGCTCGGGCTGCACCTCGTGGCGGCACAGTAGCAGCGAAAAGGCGTCGCACCATTCCAGTAAGGCGTAAAGCTGGTCGGCTTTCTCTGTTTTGATGTTTAGTTCCTTGCACCATTGCTTTTGCAGCTTTAGCTGCCCGGCCAGAAAGGGCTTTACCAGCGGGTTGGTGTCTTTCTCTTTCCGGAACAAAAACACCATGTGCATAGAAGTCAGCAGTGCAATGTAACGGCTTTTGGATAGCGAGAAATCCGCTACGCGCCGGCAGTGCTCCGGCTCAAACAGCTTCATGGCAAAGTTGACCGGTCCGCCCAGTGGCGTAAGCAGGTCATCAGCTTCCAGCTCAATCTGGGCGTCGTCATGCTCGGCAATGGCTAATATGGTTTCCGTCCACCGGATGGGGCGTTGGCTTACCTGCCAGTGCATGGCCAGTTGGGCGGCCAGTAAACCGTGTGCCCGCTGGGTAATTACTTCCCAGCCCTGCGCTGTGTAGTTGACAATCATGTCCATACTACAATGCAGGGTAAGTTTTGCTTATACTAATTTCGGGGATTACGCAAATCTGCGGTGCAGCACTGTGTAAAACTTGTCGGCGGTAGCCTGCCTGGCAGCCCAGTTATTTTTGGCCACGTAGTTGGCTTTGAGCAGACGGTCGGCTTCATCAAAAGTTTTGCAGCGGTTCAGCAGCTCAATGGCTTCGTTGTAAGCCAGGTTATAGCCGTTGAACAAATCACGCACAAACAGCATCTTATCATTCAGGCTGACGGCGGTTTTTAAATCGGTTACCGGCTTGGCAGATGACGCTGTAGTAGCCGATGCTTGTACGCCACCGCCCATTTGGGCTGATAAACGCTGGTTCAGGGTTAGTACCGCCGGCTCTTCTTTTTTAGTGGCAGCGGCAGGCGCTGCTGCCGGCGCAGCTTCAACTACCGTTGGCTTTGGCGGCTCTTCCTGCTGAGCAGTACCAAAAGCCGACAGGTTGGTTACCGGAGGCGCGGGTTCATCGCTGGTACGGCTGCTGCTGATACTGAAGGTATGCTC
>CAXTCH010000266.1:0-3872 GCA_964241945.1 uncultured Mucilaginibacter sp. | reverse complement strand
CAGGCGCAGTTTCTTCTGTTACAGGTTCCGGCCCGGCTGAGGGTATATTTATAACAGGCTCAGCATCAGCTGCGGACAGTTGCAGTATTTCCTGTGGTGCCCGCTCTGGCTCAGGGGTTAAATGTACCGCCGGTTCTTTAGGGGCCTGCGCATTGCATATTTTGCGCAGTACTTCTGCGTGGTCGGTTAAAAAATGGGCATTGGCTACAAATAGTTCCAGTTCGAGGCTGTTTAAATGGCCTTCCTCGGCCTGCAGGTACTGATGCTGTTCGCTCAATTCGCTGATAATGCTGCCAATCTTTTTTAAAACTTCCTGCTGTTTCATCATAGGGTTTGTTGAAAACGGGGTCACCCAAAAGTAAGAGATATTTCTGATATTAGCGGGCTGTAATATTTAGTAGCGCATGCTGTTTAGTGAAGAGGTGTTTAAAAGAAAAACCGAGCTTGGCGGGAGTATTGAGGTCATTTGCGGGTCGATGTTTTCGGGTAAAACCGAAGAACTGATACGCCGTTTGCGCCGCGCACAGATTGCCAAACTGCAGGTAGAGATATTTAAACCCAAAACAGATACCCGCTATGATGAAAATGCAGTAGTAACCCACAACCTGGATTCGGTACCCTCTACGGCTGTTGAAAGTTCCTCCGCTATCCTGCTGCTAAGCAGCGGCGCACAGGTAGTAGGCATTGATGAAGCCCAGTTTTTTGATGATGAGCTGCCTAATGTATGCAATACCCTGGCCAACCGGGGTGTGCGCGTAATTGTGGCCGGTTTGGATATGGATTTCAGCGGGCGCCCCTTTGGCCCCATGCCGGCCCTGATGGCAATTGCCGAAAATGTGGTTAAAGTGCAGGCCGTGTGTGTACAGTGCGGTAATCCGGCGCATTATTCGTATCGTTTGGTGCCTGATAAGGGCCGCGTACTGCTGGGCGAAAAGGAAAGTTATGAGCCGCGCTGCCGCCAGTGTTACCAGGCCGATGGTCAGATAAAATAGTTGTTCCTTCAGCCTGAACAAATCGGTTATACAAGGGGTTTATACCTTACTTAGTGTGTAGATGATGGGACTAAAACTGATGGCTTTATTGCATTGTAAAAGCGATGCAGAAAATACCCTGGAGCAAGAACTAAAAAAGCTGGTGGAGGCTTCGGTGAATGAGCCCGGCTGCCTCAGCTACAAACTTTATCAATACGAAGGCCAGCGCTGCCGGTATGTGCTGATGGAAGAATGGCAGAGCGAGGAGGCTTTAACTCAGCATAAGGATACGCCTTATTACAAGCATTTTTTGCGCATTGCACCGGTGTTGATTGAAAAGCCTGTAGAACTGGTGCAGCTCACCCGGTTGGCGTAACAGGGTAATTGGAGTTATGAAATATTGGGCGAGGTAAAACAAATGCCCGGCCTTTAATTGTTTATTGGCTATGTTGCAGGTCTGGCAGGAAAACAGCTGTCCGGCCATATTAGCAGATGCCTTGAGACTACTATATTATGGAAGCGAAAGTATTACTTATTGAAGATGATAGCGATATCAGAGATACAATTGTTTATGCCTTGCAGGACGAGGGTTTTGAGGTGATTGCTTCGGAAAGCGCCCGGATTCTTAAATCGCTCGATACGATAAAACCCGACCTGATTTTGCTGGATAACTGGCTCACCGACTGGAAAAGCGATGCTAATGGTCAGCAAATCAGCAGAGAGTTAAAAAATGATCCGGCTACCCAACATATACCTATCATCATCATATCAGCGGTAAGCAATATACAGGAAGTTGCTCAGGCGGCCCAGGCCGACGGCTATCTGAAAAAGCCTTTCGAGTTAAATGATTTGTTTGAAACGGTAAGAAAACATATTAAAAAAGAGCAGGCGTAAGTTTTTGAACCAGGATTTACAGGATTTCAGAATGCACAGAATGCTTGTCTCTTACACAAAATTCATTCTGATAATCCTGCAAATTCTGATTCAGACAACTTGATTCTTCCTCCTTCTTTAGCATTCGCTTTTTTAGACGATCACTATAAGCAGCCGCTTGCTTACAGCATTTCCATAAACCAATCTTCTACTTCCCTGTTCCCTATACCATGCCTAAAATCCTACGCCTCATTTTGGGCGACCAACTGAACAGTCAGCATAGCTGGTACAAAAAGCAAAATGCGGAGGTGGTGTATGTACTGATGGAAGTGATGCAGGAACAGCAGTATGTATTGCATCATGTACAAAAAATACTGGCTTTTTTTGCAGCCATGCGCAACTTTGCCCACCAGCTGCGCAAAGCCGGGCATGAGGTAGTTTATATTGAGCTGGATGATAAGAATAACAAGCAGGATTTTGAACAGAACCTGCAGCACATCATCAAAGAGAAGCACATACAACGTTTTGAATACCAGTTGCCCGACGAATACCGGCTGGATGTACAGCTGAAGCAAATTTGCGAGCAATTACCGGTTGATACGGCAGCAGCAGACACCGAGCATTTTTTAACCCAGCGCGAAGACGTTAAAAACTTTTTTGGTGATAAAAAAGGCTACCTCATGGAATCGTTTTACCGCCATATGCGTGTGCGCACCGGTATTTTGATGCAGGACGATGACCCGATAGGCAAACGATGGAATTATGATGCCGATAACCGCAAAAAGTACGACGGTAAATCACCGCTGATACCGCCCATCAGCTATAACCACGAGGTGTCGGCCTTAAAGCAGATGATTGACCGGATGGGGGTGAAGTACTTTGGCACGGTGGATGAAGCGCATCTGGAATGGCCTTTATCGCGCAAGGAAGCACTCAGTTCGCTGGAATATTTTTGCGAGTATTTATTACCGCATTTTGGTACTTATGAGGACGCTATGCTGCAGCAGCATATCAGCTTGTTTCATTCGCGTATGTCATTTGCGTTAAACTCCAAGCAAATTACGCCGGCCGAAGTCATTACTCGTGTGGTGAATCACTGGCAGCAGCATAGTAAGGAAATTTCGATTGCACAGGTAGAGGGGTATGTCCGGCAGATAATGGGCTGGCGCGAGTTTATGCGCGGGGTGTACTGGGCGCAAATGCCCGGACTGGAACAAAAGAATTATTTTAACCACCAAAACCAGGTACCACATTGGTACTGGGACGGGCAAACAAAAATGAACTGCCTGCACAAATGCCTCGGACAGTCGCTGGAACATGCCTGGGCGCACCATATTCAGCGATTGATGGTAATCGGTAATTTTTCACTGATTGCAGGCCTGCACCCCGATGGGGTGGACGAGTGGTACCTGGGCGTATACGTGGATGCTATTCAGTGGGTGGAAATTACCAATACCCGCGGCATGAGCCAGTTTGCCGACGGTGGCCTTATTGCTTCCAAGCCCTATGCTTCAACGGCCGCTTATATCAACAAAATGAGCGATTACTGCAAGCATTGCCATTACGATTACAAAAAGCGGTACGGCGAGCGTGCTTGTCCGTTCAATAGCCTGTACTGGAATTTTTTGGATCGTAACGCCGCCCAATTAAAAGGCAATCCGCGTATTGGTATGGCTTATAAGCACTTGGATGGAATGAGTCGTGAAGAATTAGAGCAGGTAAATGAGCAGGCTGCGGTTTATATCGACGACCTGGAAAATTTATAAAACGGAGTGTTGCTTTAGGCTTGAAATATTTTGAATGATAAACGCCTATGCATTCATGCTTCAACCTGACAGCAGTAGTAACTTACGCTTTTAGCAGCGGTGTTTTCTTTACCATGCGGCTTACAGATGCTTCGGTACTGTATTGGTGAACTTCGGCCAGCGGTATCCATCGTACCGCCTTGGATTCGTGATTGTGGGGGAGCACATCGGTCAGCTTTTCGGCAGTGAATATAAAGCGGATATCATAATGCAAATGTTCGGG
>CAXTCH010000265.1:0-5339 GCA_964241945.1 uncultured Mucilaginibacter sp. | reverse complement strand
GCCATGAAACAGGTATTGGGCAGCCATGTTAATCAAAAAGGTTCATTAGTTACGGCCGATTATCTGCGCTTTGACTTTTCGCATTTTGCAAAAGTAACCGATGAAGAACTGGCCCGGATAGAAGCTATAGTAAATGAAAAAGTACGTGAAAACATTGCTTTAGTTGAACAGCGCAATGTACCTTACCAAGAGGCTATTAGCGGCGGAGTAACCGCTTTGTTTGGTGAAAAATACGGCGATTTTGTACGTGTAATTACCTTTGATGAAACGTTTTCGAAAGAGCTTTGCGGGGGTACGCATGTAAAGGCCACCGGGCAGATTGGTTACTTTAAAATTGTATCTGAAAATGCAGTCGCTGCCGGTGTGCGCCGTATCGAAGCTATTACCGGCGCTGCTGCTGAAAAATCAATTGTGGAACAAGGCCAGCTGATTCAACAACTGAAAGAACTTTTAAAGAATCCTAAAGATATTTCTAAAAGCATTGAAAACCTTCTTGAAGAAAACAACCGTCTGAAAAAAGAGATTGAGAAAAGCATTTTAGAAAAAGCAGCGGGCTTAAAACACGAATTAGCCAAACAAGCGGAACAGATTAACGGCGTAAATTTTATAGCTGCAAAGGTTGAACTGCCCAATGCGGAAGCCATAAAAAACCTGGCTTATCAGTTAAAAGACATTGTGTCTGATTTGTTCCTCGTACTGGCAGCTGATGTGGATGGCAAACCGAGTCTTACGGTGATGATTGCCGAAAATATTGTAAAGGAAAAAGGGCTGAATGCAGGTACCATTGTGCGTGAATTAGCTAAGGAAATTCAGGGCGGTGGGGGTGGCCAGCCCTTCTTCGCTACAGCAGGTGGTAAAAACGCAGCTGGCTTGGATGCCGCACTGGCTAAGGCTAAAGAATTTATTTCATAAGTCTCGCCCGCCCAACCTACTTTCAAGCAAAGGGTCTTATTTGTGAAAGCTTTCTATTAAAATTGGGTTGGGCGAGGCATTTACAACTCGCCGGTAGCAAACACCGTCTCGCTTATCCCGCTCTTTTTCAGTAACAAAAAGTGAGATCTGATTGCGGTTACCATAGGGTATGAGCGGTAAGGCAACCGGTACCTATCAGCAAAATCCTGAATGATAGGCGTGATAGCCGGGTAATACGTGTGGGCAACCGTCGGGAACAAATGGTGCGCTACATGATGATTAAAGCCGCCGAATAAAAAATTAGCCAGCTTGCTGTCCGGACTAAAATCCTTCGTTTCTGTAATCTGGTACATGGCCCAGGTCATATCCAGTCGGCCGTCTTCCGGCGGTAGCGGAAATTCGGCATGCTCATCGGCATGGGTAGACAGCAAAGCAGTGACGCCGAAGGCACTGGCGGTGAGGTGCATCACTATAAAGGCCGCCAGCACCATATACCAAGGTTGCTGTAATACCATAATGGGCAGCACAACCAGCATAAATAAATTAAACAGTTTAGCAACGAATAATTTTACATATTCTATAACAGGTATTTTGGTTACTCTTTTTAAGTAGTTATCCTGCGTTCCAAAAAAGTCTTTAAAATCACGCACAAACAGCCAGTTCATCGTATAAAACAGGTATAATGGCCACATATACAAATGCTGATACTCATGTATTTTTAACCGGCGGCTTTCAGGAAAAATATGTACAATATCGCTTTGCTTCACATCAATGTCCCAGTGCTGCATATTCGGGTAGGGATGGTGCAGTAGTAGATGGCGCTTCTTCCACACATAGCTGTTGCTGCCAAAAAGCTCGAGTACATAAGTGTACCACTCGTTGTGCTTGCGATTTTTAAAAACCGCGCCGTGCGCAGCATCATGAAACCCGTTAAGGAACACCATGATCATGGTAAATCCTGTAGCTATATAAAAGAAAAATAATAATGAAATATTATTGCCGAACAGCAATATACAGGCATACATTGTAAAATAAAGCAACACTAACAAAATTGATTTTCTAACTATTTTTTGCTGAACCTTTTTATTAGTAAGCACCCGTTGTTGCACCTGCTGGTTAAGTTCCTTAAAAAAATCATCGGCATCAGCTTTCTTAAATGCCGGCTTAAGCATTGAATCTGTATTCATAAATCGTATCAGTAAAAAGTTTAACAAAGCTGAACTTTGCTAAAAACAATCTAAAAGGACAAATTTTATGAGTTCAAACAGCTATCATAAAAAATGGTTTACGCACTTTTTTCAACATCCTGTCAGATTGTGCTGATAGCTTTATTTTGAATTTGCTAAGCAAGATTTAAGTAACTGTTGGCTCAAAAATACCTTGAATAAACCTGAAAAATCTTCTTTCAAAGTTTATGCCGAAGGAACCGGCTATAGTATAATTACCCGGTATTACTGTTATATTTGCCCGGCAGGTAAGGTAAACAGCCTTTTAAACGTATTATTTGCTCATGACAGACCAGGTTGAAATTGGCCAAAAGTATGAACTGGTGGTAGGGCTTGAGGTCCATGTACAGTTATCTACACAAAGCAAAATTTTTTCATCAGACAGCGCTGCTTACGGTGCAACGCCCAATCAGCACATCAGCGCTGTTTCTTTAGGGCATCCAGGTACCTTACCGCGACTAAATAAAACTGCCGTAACGTATGCTATTAAACTGGGGCTGGCCTGTAATTGTGAAATCAGCTTATACAATACATTTGCCCGCAAAAATTATTTTTATGCCGACTTACCCAAAGGCTATCAGATTACCCAAGATCAATACCCGGTTTGCGTTGGCGGAAAAGTAGGCATCCGGTTATCTGACGGAACTGAACGCAGTATCGCTATACATCACATCCATATGGAGGAAGATGCCGGAAAAAGTATTCACGATGTGGAAAGCGCTGATTCCATGATTGACTTGAACCGGGCGGGTGTGCCGTTGCTGGAGGTAGTATCTGAACCCGATATCCGCAGCAGCGAAGAAGCAGTACAATATATAACTGAACTACGCAAACTGGTTCGCTATCTCGGTATTTGCGATGGCAATATGGAGGAAGGCAGTATGCGCTGCGATGCTAATATTTCCATTCGACTAAAAGATGACCCCCAATTGGGTAACCGTTGCGAGGTGAAAAATCTAAACTCCATACGCAATGTGCAGCGGGCTATTGAACACGAGTTTGCCCGGCAGGTGCAGGTTGTCGAGAACGGCGGTTATATCGACCAGAACACCCTGAACTTTGATGCAGAAACCGGCCTCACTTCGGTACTGCGCTCAAAAGAAATGGCTAACGATTACCGGTATTTTCCTGAACCCGATTTGCAGCCATTACAGCTCACAAGTAATGAGTTGGAGAACATCAGGCAGCAAATGCCCGCACTGCCCCATCAATTATACTGTAAATATACGCACGAGTTGGAACTATCAGCCTATGATGCGGGCGTGCTTACGGCTGAACAGGAAATAGCGCTGTGGTTTGAACAACTGATTGCTTACACCACACATTACAAAGCCGCTGCAAACTGGCTGATGGGTGCCGTAAAATCATATCTTAATGAGCATTCGTTAACGTTAAATGAATTTCCACTGCAGCCGCAAAAGCTGGCTGCTTTGATTGATATGGTTTATTCAGGCCAGGTAAACCACTTCGCCGCTACACATAAACTGTTTCCTGCGCTTTTGCAGCAGCCAGAAGGCGACGTTAAACAGCTGGCCGAATCCCTAGGCTTACTGGTAAGCACTAACAGCTCGGAAGTAGATCAATTTATTGCGGAGGCAATCACTAAATTTCCTGATAAAGTAAAAGAATACCAAAAAGGTAAAAAAGGGGTTTTAGGATTGTTTATGGGCGAAATTATGAAACGCTCAAAAGGGAAAATTGACCCCAAGGAAACTACACAACTATTAATGAAAGCATTAGAAGCACATAAATAATGAAAAATAAATTATATACCTACGGAATACTTATATCAATGTTATCTGCACTTTCGGCTTGTCATAATAACGCATCTTTTACAGTGTCTGGCGATGTAGATAACTTAAAACCCAATGATAAGGTCTATCTGCTTGAAGTGGACAGCACTGAAACCAAGAAAATCGACTCATCAAGCATCAACGGGCAGCATACGTTTCAGCTTAAAGCAACTTCGCCTTTTGATAAGTTATTTTTGCTGCAAATCGGCAATGCTCAATACAACATCATTGCTAAAAACGGCGATGCACTGAACTTTAAAAGCGATTTGAGCGATAGCTCACATGCCTATGAGTTGTCTGGGTCTGATGAATCTCAGAAGATTCAGGAGTTTACCAAGATCAACAATACTTACAGCGCCAAATTAGCCGTTATGGCCAATGAGTTTGAATCCAAAGGGGCTGCGCAGCCGACCAAGAAAGATTCATTACTGGCCGTCTATCGCCCGGTTTTTATGAAAACACTGAAAGAGCAAAATCAGGCCGTGGTTGATTTTGTGAATGAAAACAAAAGTTCGCTGGCTGCCTTCTATGCTGCGCAGCAGTTAGATCGTTACAATTATGAGCAACAGTTGGTAGCCTATGCTGATGCTATTAAAGGTAAGTTTATCAATAATCCGGATGTGCAGAAGTTCATCAAACAAATGGAAGTTGCCAAACCGCTATCTATCGGGCACCAAGCGCCCAACTTTACGGCTGCCTCCATTGATGGCAAGCAGGTAAGCTTATCGGATTATAAAGGCAAGTATGTGATGCTTGATTTTTGGGCATCCTGGTGTGTGCCTTGCCGGCAGGAAAATCCGAACGTAGTGAAACAGTACGCTGCATATAAAGATAAGGGCTTGAACATTTTGGGTATTTCACTGGATGTTGACAAAAAGCCTTGGCAGAAAGCGGTCAGTGACGATCACATCACCTGGCAACAGGTATCTGATTTAAAAAGGTTCGATGGCCCGATTGAGCAGTCGTACCATATCGAAGCTATACCATCTAACTTTATTATTGATCCGTCTGGAAACATTGTTGCCAAAAATGTTACCGGAGAAGATTTGCAGGACTTCTTGAAGAAAACATTTACTCAAACACATTGAAATGTTAAATAAAAGCATCTGTTAACAATTTATTAATATTAGGGTAACTTATATCTATTGAAAGGCAGTTATTTTTACACCAAAATTAACCTTATGAGCACTGCCGGAAAGCAAAAGATTTTAATAGTTGATGATGAACCTGATATACTTGAACTGATTGAATACAATCTGAAAAAGGAAGGTTATCAGGTTTATTCTGCTCATAACGGACAGGAGGCAGTAACTGAAGCAAAGAAGGTATTGCCGGATTTAATCGTGCTGGATATTATGATGCCGAAAATGGACGGCATTGAAGCCTGTCGGATTATGCGCACCATGCC
>CAXTCH010000264.1:0-5346 GCA_964241945.1 uncultured Mucilaginibacter sp. | reverse complement strand
GCCTAAGTCTTTGGCTTCCTCAGCGGTCAGCCAGGTGGTAGCACTCACCAGTTCCTCAATTTTCTCCTGAGGCTGGCCGGTAACGTCGGTGTAGATTTGTACAATGTTCTGTTCAACTTTATCCAGCATCTGCTTATCGGCCGCAAGAGCATCCGAAGTACCGCCTGACTTTACAGCCGGTTTGTGGATCATAAGAAGCGCATATTTGGAGATATACCGACGCTTACCGGCCATAGCGATAGTAGCAGCAGAGCTGGCAGCGACACTGTCAATGTAAGTAACCACGTTACCCGCATATTGGGTAAGCAGATTATAGATGGCTACGGCCTGAAAGGCATCGCCGCCACATGAGGAAATATGCACCTCGATATCCTGTCCCTGCGCATACTCCAACTGCCACTGTACATAATTGGTACTCAGGCAGCCGGTGCCGATGCAGTCATATTCGTTATCATACAGAAAGATTTTATAGGGCATAGGCTGGGTACAATAGTTACCACTTAATTAGTACCCTAAAGTTAAGTGTACACTTTGCCTCAATCAGTGGCACATATTTGACACTTATTGCCTTGCATCAACAAAAAAATCTTTTTAATGCTATTTCTTATTGAGAAATCTTTTAATAGCTTAGTTCAGAATCCCTAAAACCCACTATCATGAAACTGGAAGATGCTCTGAAAGATACAGGCTCTGTAATATCCATCTTAGGTTTTGGATTAGCTTATATGACCCTTCGCGCTAATCATCAGTGGAACCGCAGAAGCTATGCAGCCAAAATGATATCTGAATGGAACGCCCGCATTAAGCCTGTCACAATGGTAATCGAAGAAATTAAACCGCAAATTTTAGATAACCAAGCTAATTCCAGCCTTCCGAGGGAGATTACACAAGAAGAAGCACGAGCGATCTATTACAGTTCTGATCCTACTTCTGCCGAATGGAAATTAAAAAGTACATTCATGACGTTGCTTAATGAATTAGAGCAAATTGCTAGTGCCTATGAAAATAGTGTTGGGGATGCTTACATGATCGAAAAATCATTTAAGGAAACTTTTGTCCGCTGGGGAGATGTATTGAAAAACTTTATTGCCTTGTACTGCCTTAATCGTGATTACCCTGAACCCTGGGGGCCTTTTCATAACCTATATGCACGCTGGAAGAATCAGAAGGTAAAACCACCTCGCCGTCCATTAGGACGTTTCTTTCGCATCTGATACCTCAAATTACGCGGCATGCGCCACTAGGGTAAATTTCCCGTAGGCTCGATAAATAGTTCTGCGGTCACGATTAAATTTAATTTCCGCTTCCAATACGGCGGTTTCTTTACTGATTCCACGGCTGCGCATCTGCGCATCCACCCACAAGTAAATTTCCCGGTAGAGAAACACCTTATCCGAGATAAAGCCGGCTTTGTACAACTCTGAAAATACCCCTTCGTCAAACAGGGCGTTGGCGAGCTTAATGTTCATATGGTTTAAAAAGTAATTAGGCTTGGCTTAATGGTTCATGCGGGCCTGCGCACGTGCTTGTTTGTTCTGTACGCTGGAAATACCTTTGACCCCGTTCCCGTCGATGATGGGCGCTGGCATACTGGCCACCGCATTGCTTACCCCCCGGGCAATACCGTTGATCAGATAATCATGGTCGATTTGCGGCGCTGCGGCTAAGGGGATTTGCTGATTAACATAAGTATTACTGACCGGTAGATAGCTTTGTGGCTGGGTGAATACCCCGCCCGAGGCAAACCCAGGCATGGTAAAGTACGGTTTGGGCCCGGTTGAGGTGGAAAAGTCCCGTCCGCCGAACATAGTGTTTACCGCACTTACCAAGTTACGCGCCCATGGGTTTTGCATGGCTTCGGAAACCACGACCGCTTCGCCTTTACGTAAGGTGGCGTTGGTATCATCATGGCGGCTATAGCCGGGTAGTAAAGCCCCCCTGCCGTCGGATTTAAACTGTCCGCCCTGAGCAAAGCCGGGCTTTTGTGCGGCAATCAAGGCCACCTCTAAGGCGGTTTGTGCCGCTACTATGGGTTCAAACACAAAAGTAAGCGGAAAACCGGTATTAGCCGCTGTCTTGAGCATGGCTAAGGCACCGTTCATAACCGCTTTTGCAATGTTTAACGCCTGTTCTTCCTTGAACGCTTGGCGCTTCAGAGCCCGTTCTTTATCCTGATATTTTTGATCAATGGCGGAGCGCTGTGCACTGGTCAGGTTGGCATTGTTGAGTTCCGCCGTTTTTTGCCGGTTTAAAGTTTCGGTACGAAGTGAGAGTTGGGATTGCAGGTTGCTTTCCAGTAAACTAAATCCTTTGCCGGCAACATCTTTAATCAGCTTAACTTCCTCGTCTGCCCGTTTGATGTTTTTGCTATTAGCTAAAGCGTCAATCTTTTGCTGATACTGGTCTTGAATCAACAGTTTTTCAGCCGCAGTCAGCTTTTCGTTTTGCAGTTCCCGGTCACGCTGATTTTTGAGGGCGTTGATTTGAGCGTTCAGATGTTCTTTGTCCATGCCCGGCTTATCCGCTTCGATAACGGTAGACTGGTCAAGGGCGTTCAAATCTTTGTTGCGGGCGTTGCGGGTCACCTCGGTGATATCGTGCTGTTCTTTTTCCGCGATGGCGATTTTCTTCTGTGCAATGATATCCATTTGGGAAAGCAAGCCTTCGCGAAGCTGTACCTCCTCTTGAACCTCCTGTTGCGTTCCGCTCTTTTGTAGATAAGCCAGCGTTTGACCGGATTTGGCGTATTGCTGCTGCAGTTCGGTGGACTGCTCGTCTAGTGCTTTGAGTTTATCCGCTGTTTGCTGCTTTAGCCCTGCTACCTGACGGGCGGTTTCGTCGGCGATGTTCTCCACCTGCAACTGCCGTAACTCTTCGGATGCGCGAAGCAGGTTTTCACCATCCTGCCTGATGGCTTTAGCGGTGATCTGCTGGATAGAGGCGTTCTTTTCTTTTTCCAGCTGAATAATAACCGCATGGTACTCTTTGGCGGTGATCAGGCGGTCACGCAGCGACTTTTGTAGTTTATTCTTTTCCTCGTCAAAATGCTGCTGCGCGGCGACTACCTCGGCGCCATACCTATCCAGGATAGCCTGGAGTTCTTTCGCCTTGCTTTGCTGGAGTAGTTCGGCGGCTTGCTGCCGGGCCTCGGCTACCTTGCTTTCTTGCTCCTGGGCTTTTTGGGCGGCGGCCTGTTGCCTGGCCTGATCTTTTGCCTGCTTCTGTTCCTCCCGGTTTTGGGCCCGCTGAATCATTTGGTCACGGATGCCCTGCGCATTGCTCATCGCGATCTGCTCTTTTTGAAAATTGGCAATCAAGTCATCCGAGATGTGTTTGTTCTGGGTTTTCAGGTACTCGGCATACGCCACCCCGCCGGTCATGAGCTTTTTGTACTCCGCGTCGGTAAGCCCTGCGGCGTTGATGATTTGACGGGCGTAAGTACGGTAACCGTCTAAAGCTAAGTTATAGGTGCGCACGTATTGCCGGTTGGCGGTCTCCTGCACATCTGAAAATATTTTTTCTGCTTCGGCGGCGGTCGTGTGGATATTCCGCAGTTTGAGCATCTGAGTAGCGATGTGTTCATTTTCTTGTGCCGTCGCGGCATCCGACACCAGCAGGTTACGGTTCAGGGTGATAATGTCTTGGTTAAGCTGCTGCGCCTCGTGGTCGGCCCTGCTCATATTACCGGCTAAGTTTGCCCAGTCCCCTTCCCGGATGCTGTTGGCCATGGAGACAAAGGCGGCTTTCATACCCGCCCACTTGTTAGACATGGTATCACTCACCCCGGCAATGTCACCTAAATACTCTTTCAATGCGCCCAAAGCGGCTACTACGGCTACCACCACACCAATCACCACGGCTAACCCGGCGCTTAAGCCGGTTGCTGCACTGGCTGCCGCACTTTCGGCAACGGCTGCTCCTTCCGCCGCTTCGCCCGCATTGGTCATGCCGGCAGCGGCACCTTCCGCGGATGCTTCCGCTTCCTGTGCTCCGGTAGAGAACTGCTTAAAGCCGGTAAAGCCGCCTATGGTATTGCTGGAACGGGCGACAATATTGGCAACGCTATTAATGGCCTGCCCGGCGCCACCAAAAGCCGTAGGCAAAAAGCCGGTCACACGGGTTAGCCCTTGTAAGGAGTTGGTTAAGGTTTGAAAGCCCTCCTGCGCTCTGCTATTGGCGGCTTGTGATTTATCAATTCCCCGTTCATACTCACCCACCCCCCTGCTGGCAACACCCAAATATCCTTTTTCCTGTTCCTTTAGTTTTTCGTTGAGCGCTTTCGTATCGTCAACAAACTGCTTGATGGCAGCATCAGTTTGCAGGGTAGCTTCGCCATACTTTATGGTTTGAGCGGAAGCAAGCGAATAGGCAGCCCTATTTTGTTCGATACTTCCATTTTCTGCATTTAGCGCTTTGGTCGTATTGTCGATCGCTTTATTGGTATCCCGTATCTCCTGACCTAATTGCCGTATCTGTATGGCATTGTTAACCCATTCCTCGGAGTTTTTTTTGCCCTGCTTTTCGAGCTCTTTCTGCGAGGCTTTGAGCTTGTCCAAAGCACCGCCCAGAACGGTGAGGTCGGCTTTGTATTTTTCCGCATCCAGCTGTAGCTGAACCAAGATTTTTTTTGAAATATCACCGCTATCAGGCATAGGTCATCGTTTAAATTCCTTAGGGCATAAAAGGTTAAAGTACTCCCGGGGAAGGAGGCTTGACTTTTACCCTATAAATATACGGAATTTAAAGAAAATCAATCCATTTTACCGATAGGTTCCGATGTATGCTATACTACTTTTTGAAACCAGTAGGTTTTGCCGGTCAGAGTTTGATTAAAACGCCGAATAAACGTATCCGGTTTAGGTTTAAATTTTTTTAGGAAGGTACGGTAGTGTCCTATTGCAGGCTCTTTTTGATGGAATTGTTCATAGAGTTCCTTTATTGTGGTTGCGTGATACACAATTTCGTCATATATAATGATGACATAGAAAGTCCTGAGTTGATTGTTCACCAAGTGAATATACATTATAGCAAGATAAAATGTAAAATAATCTTGCAAATTACACTATATCTTGATATATTGCATAATATTTCAGCATCATTGTTTGTCTGCTAAGCTTCATATATAAATGACTGCTTTCTCAGGTAAATTCAAAATTCATTGGTCATGCCACCTAAACCACCTTATAAGTTCAAACGGTGCGGGCGTTGCGACGGCTTATTACCTAAGCTATGGCGCTCCTCTCCTCCCCGCTGTCAGCGTTGCAGTAGGCTGGATGACAGAGAAGCAGGCAAACTGGTGAAGGTAGCGGAGAAAGGCTGCAATACAATCAAGAAGGTAAGTTCAAA
>CAXTCH010000263.1:0-5355 GCA_964241945.1 uncultured Mucilaginibacter sp. | reverse complement strand
GATATGGGCTATAAAAGCGCAGTTGCCAATAATGCCGGTGTTATAGGTATGTCTCATCAATCAGTTTTAGGGTACAGGTAAAAATTACCTTAGGCAACAACCGGCAAGGTGTAAATGTTAGCATGTTTTTTTTGTAAACATGTACTGCGGCTACTTAGCACAAATTTATCGGGCGTTGTTTTTGCCAGAATAACCTTTAAAATATAAATGATTTTTATTTTAATAAGCCTGCAATAAAGCTGTGCTGCCGACGCAAATAAATTGTTATCAGCGAGTTAAAATAATTTGCAGATTTAAAAAAAAGCATATATTTGAATTATACATTGTATTATTGCTGTTACCTTTCTGATCATTAATATCCGTTATTTTCAGTTTGGGCATACTGTAACTTTTATAAACTTTATACAATTAATGCATTATGAAAACTGGAAAAGTAAAATGGTTCAACACTCAGAAAGGTTATGGATTTTTAGTTACCGACGACGGTAAAGACCTGTTTGTGCACTTTAAAGATGTGCAGGGCGGAGTAAATGCGCTAAAAGAGAATGATACGGTGGAATATGATGTAGCGGATGGAAAAAAAGGTCTGCAAGCGGTTAACGTAAAGAAAGTATAATTATAAACTTACATTGAGCAGATGCCCTTGCCGCCCGGCAAGGGTTTTTTTATTTCAGAATTTTGAGATAACCCCAGGCTTTTATACATTGGGCCACCTTTTAAATATTGATGACGCTTACCCAAACTACCGGCAACCGCTACATAATTCTGTTAGTGTTGATTGCTGCCTTAGGCTATTTTGTTGATATATACGACCTGCTGATATTTTCCATAGTCCGGGTAAAAAGCCTGCAGGATATTGGTGTGCCGCTGGCCCAAATCAAAGCACAGGGCCAGTACGTCATAAATATGCAAATGTTAGGCCTGTTACTGGGCGGTATTATATGGGGCATTATCGGTGATAAGTACGGCCGTGCTAAAGTGCTTTTCGGCTCTATCCTGTTATACTCTGTTGCTAACTTTGCCAACGGGTTTGTTACCGATGTGAATATATATGCCATCATACGCTTGATAGCGGGCCTGGGTTTAGCCGGCGAGTTGGGTTCGGGCATTACCCTGGTGAGTGAAACCATGAGCAAGGAAAACCGGGGCTATGGCACCATGATAGTGGCTGTAATCGGTTTATTTGGCGCTGTAGCCGCTAATCAGGTTGCCAAGCTGGATTGGCATACGGCCTATTTTGTGGGTGGTGGATTAGGCTTGCTTCTTTTATTACTGCGCGTTGGCACTTTTGAATCGGGTATGTTTAAAAACACGGAACGGGCCAATGTATCTAAAGGTAATTTTCTGATGCTGTTCAACAACGGTAAGCGTTTCAGGAAATATCTGTACTGCATCCTGATCGGAGCGCCGCTATGGTATGTAGTAGGTATATTGGTGACGCTGTCACCCGAGTTTGGCAAAGCATTGCATGCCAAAGAGGTCTTGAGCGCTGGTAACGGAATTATGTATACTTATATTGGCATTTCAATAGGCGATATAGTGGCTGGTTTGCTGGCGCAGCTGTTGCGTTCCCGCAAGCTTACGATGCTGATATTTTTATTGATATCTGTGCTTTTTGCTACATTATACCTTCGGGCTTATGGTCTAACTGCCGGTAAATTTCTGTGGCTTTGCTTTTTCATGGGTATATCGGTAGGTTACTGGGCCACCTTTGTCACCATCGCTTCCGAACAATTTGGTACCAACATTCGTGCTACGGTAACTACCACGGTGCCTAACTTTGTGAGGGGCGCACTGATTCCGATCAATGCCGTGTTTAACCTGCTGGCAGTTCATTTTGGGATGATCAGCGCAGGTTATGTAATAATGTTTGGTCTTACAATAATTTCTTTGCTGTCGCTAAGCCGGTTGCAGGAAACTTTTGGAAAAGATTTGGATTATCTGGAAGACGATACGTTTCAGGGCGAAGTACAAGGTTTGTCCTGATAATATTCGCTTTAACAAGCGTAATTCTGCATTTTTGCGCCGATGATTACCAAGGAGCAGATTGCGGCTGATTATCAGCAAATACAGGATGAAATTTGTGCCGGCCTGGAACAGTTGGACGGCGTCGGTAAATTTGAGCAGGAGATTTGGGAGCGCGAAGGCGGCGGCGGCGGTCGTACCCGGATAATTCAAAACGGAAATGTGCTCGAAAAAGGCGGCGTAAATTTTTCTGCCGTACACGGG
Source organism: uncultured Mucilaginibacter sp. (assembly GCA_964241945.1). Lineage (GTDB taxonomy): Bacteria > Bacteroidota > Bacteroidia > Sphingobacteriales > Sphingobacteriaceae > Mucilaginibacter. The sequence goes on along the minus strand of CAXTCH010000263.1, from coordinate 3,126 downwards.
CACTTGCCGGATAGCATGAAGAAAGCGCTGAACGTGGAGCAGAATGATTTCTTTGCTACCGGGGTGTCCATTGTAATGCATCCGAATCACCCCATGGTACCTATCATTCACATGAACATTCGGTACTTCGAAATGCCTTCGTCTATGCTTAACACCAATAAGCCGGTGCGCTGGTTTGGCGGGGGAATAGATTTAACTCCCCATTATATTTTTGAACATGATGCGCAATTCTTTCATCATCATTTAAAATCGGTGTGCGACCAATTTCACCATGAGTTTTATGGCCGCTTTAAAACCTGGGCAGATAATTATTTCTTCATCAAGCACCGCAATGAAACCCGCGGTATCGGTGGTATATTTTATGATCGCTTAACGGCAAACGATGAGTTAACCTGGGAGCATATTTTTAATTTTTCGAAAGCAGTGGGACGTTCGTTTTTGCCGATGTACACCGAATTAGTCAATCGTAACCGAAACAAACCTTTTGGCGAGGCCGGGCGGCAATGGCAATACCAGCGTCGCAGCCGTTACGCCGAATTTAACTTGGTGTATGATGCCGGCACCAGATTCGGGCTGGAAACCAACGGCCGTATTGAATCCATCCTCATGAGCTTACCGCCTACGGCCCAATGGGTATACAATTACCAGGCAGCGCCGGGTAGTGAAGAAGAAAAAACTTTAGGTTTGTTAAAAAAAGGCATCAATTGGGTGTAACAGGCCATCCATTATCCCAGGTTTTTAATCACATAAACAGCTACTTATGAAAAATATATTTTTGTTTTGTATAGCCTTGGCTTTGGTTTTCGTAAGCTTACCGGCTTATAAATCTTATTCGCTAAAAGGCCTGTGGGAATACCAGGGCGGCGTCTATAATGGTAAAAAGGAGGGAGCGCCTACCGATTACAAAATGCAGCGCAAATACGACAATCAGCATTTCGAGGCGTTAATGCTTGAACCGGATACCACTCCTCAAAAATTTCAGGCCGGCGATTATCGCCTTACTGCCGACAGCTGTTTCGAAACGGAAACGTTTAGCGCTATCCCTTCAAAATTCACTAACATCGTTATTCATTATGGGTATACGTTAAACCACGACACGCTTACTTTGAAGGGAACACTTCCGTCGGGGATGCAGGTGAAGGAATACTGGAAAAAGGTGAAACATTAACCAGGCGGCAAATAATCAGGTGTGCGGCAACCGCCGGCTATAAGTATAAAAACTTAATTTACAAACATGCTTTTTAGATGACAAAGCACATTGGTAATGTTAGTAAATAACTATATTTTATAGGTAAAATGCGTATATTCGCGGGTTAGAAATGCAGTTTTCTTAATGCATTTATCAAATTACATTCTGTAAATTTTTAGTTAATGGCTGAAGATAATTCTCACCGGGAGGACCGGATAATTCCAATTAATATTGATGAAGAAATGCGATCGGCCTACATTGACTATTCAATGTCGGTTATCGTATCCAGAGCCTTGCCTGACGTTCGCGACGGACTAAAGCCTGTGCACAGGCGTGTGCTGTTCGGCATGCTGGATTTAGGCTTAAATAATAACAAACCTCATAAAAAATCAGCCCGTATTGTAGGAGAGGTGCTGGGTAAATATCACCCGCACGGTGATAAGTCGGTATATGATACCATGGTGCGTATGGCGCAAGACTGGAGCTTACGCTACCCTTTTGTTGACGGACAGGGTAACTACGGTTCCATTGACGGTGATGAGCCGGCTGCTATGCGTTATACCGAAGCCAAACTGCAAAAAATTGCAGAGGAGATGCTGGCCGATATCAACAAGGATACTATTGACTACCAGCTGAATTTTGATGATTCGCTGGAGGAACCTACGGTATTGCCTGCCAAAATACCTAACCTGCTGGTAAACGGCGCTTCGGGTATTGCGGTAGGTATGGCCACCAACATGGCTCCTCACAACTTAACCGAGGTAATTAACGCTACAGTAGCTTATATTGATAACCGCCAAATTGAAATCAGCGAATTGCTGAAATATGTTAAAGGTCCGGATTTTCCGACCGGCGGTATCATTTACGGTGTGGAAGGTGTACGCGAAGCTTTTGAAACCGGCCGCGGACGTGTAGTACTGCGCGCAAAAGCTGAAATTGAAACGTACAATGGCGAACGCGAGCGTATTATAGTTAGCGAAGTGCCTTACCAGATCAACAAGGCGCAGATGATTGAGCGCACTGCAGAACTGGTAAACGAAAAGAAAATAGAAGGAATTTCCGCTATCCGCGATGAATCTAACCGCGAGGGTATCCGGGTGGTGTATGAAATAAAGCGCGATGCCAACGCATCTATCGTATTAAATAACTTATTCAAATATACCTCATTACAAACTTCGTTTAGCGTAAATAATATTGCGCTGGTACATGGCCGCCCTATGCTGCTGAATCTGAAAGATATGATTCATCACTTTGTGGAGCACCGGCATGAGGTAGTAGTGCGCCGTACTAAATTTGAATTGGCTGAGGCTGAAAAGCGCGCCCACATCTTAGAAGGTTTATTGATCGCCCTGGATCACCTGGATGAAGTAATTCAATTGATTCGCAGTTCATCTACTCCGGACGAAGCACGTGATGGTTTGATACAGCGCTTTGGCTTGTCAGAAATTCAGGCACGTGCGATTTTGGATATGACGCTCCGCCGCTTAACCGGACTGGAGCGCGATAAGATTAAAGATGAGTATGCCGAATTGATGAAGCATATCGAGTACCTGAAATCTATTTTAGCTGATGAAGGTTTGCGTATGCAAATCATTAAAGATGAATTGATTGAAGTACGTGAAAAATATGGAGATGACCGGAAAACTGAAATTGTGCATTCGGCTGCAGAAATGCAGACCGAAGATTTTATTGAGGATGAGAACGTTGTAATCACTATTTCTCACGAAGGCTATATCAAGCGCACCCCACTTACCGAATACCGCCGTCAGGCCAGAGGGGGCAAGGGCGCTTTAGGCAGCAACAGTCGTGATGAGGATTTTATCGAGCATTTGCTGGTCGCCTCAAATCACAACTACATGCTGTTTTTCACCGAGGCCGGTCGTTGTTTCTGGCTGCGGGTATTTGAAATTCCGGAAGGTACACGCACCTCTAAGGAT
>CAXTCH010000262.1:0-5379 GCA_964241945.1 uncultured Mucilaginibacter sp. | reverse complement strand
GTTTAAAGCCACCGGATCGGGTGTGGTATGAGTAGCTGGTACTACCTGTCCGTTGATTTGATTTTCCACAGTCGACAGCAAGCCGCATTTATAACCCAGCTCCCGGAACAACTTATAAAGCAACGTGGCAATGGTGGTTTTGCCATTGGTACCGGTTACCCCCACCAGCTTCAATTTTTCGGAAGGGCGATCATAAAAGTTAGCTGCAACCAAACCCAAGGCAGCGGCTGAGTCAGCCACCAGCAGAAAATCGGCAGTAGTGGCGGTATGGCCCGGCAATTCTTCGCAGATCACCGCTACAGCGCCGTCCGTAACGGCCTGTTCAATAAAGTCGTGCCCATCTACCGCGGTGCCTTTTACCGCAACAAACAAGCAGCCCGGCTCTACTTTGCGCGAGTCGAAAACTATCGCACTGATTTCCACATCGGCACTGCCCTGCAGCTCGGTAAACGATAATCCCTCTATAATGTCGCTCAAATACTTCATTCCAGTTCTATGCTAATTCTTGACCCGCGAGGGATGACACTGCCACCGGTTACCGATTGCATTTTGACTAAACCACTGCCGCGTACGGTTACTTTGTAGCCGGCATTGCCCAATATATACAGGGCATCGCTTAAGCCCATGCCGGTTACATCAGGCACCGTGCCTGGCTTGTAAGTGACATCCTGAGAAGGAATACCATTGCTGGTATCCGCCGCAGGTGCAGTATTGCTGGCATACAAAGCTTTAATGCCCAGCTTGCCGTACACCCGTTTTACTGCGCTCAGGTTACCTTCTTTAATTTTAGGCGGCTGCGTGTTGCCGGCCAGGTGCTGTACCGGCGCGGCCTGTTGCATGCCAAAATCACTGGCATATACCTTATCGGCAATTTCCCTGAACGGCGGGCCCGCTACCTGCGCACCGTAGTAACCGTTCTTCGGGTCGTTGATGACCACGATGAGCGAATACTTCGGACGATCAGCCGGGAAATACCCGCAGAAAGAAGCCTGGTACTGGCGCTTGGCTTTATAACCGTGGCGACCATCGGCTACCTGCGCCGTACCGGTTTTACCGGCAATTTTATACAACGGATTATTGATAATACCTTTACCTGTACCCTCTGATACCACACCTTCCAGCATCTCCTGCATTTTGCGCAGAGTAACATCGGAGCATAGCTTATCATTAATTACACGGGCCTCGAAACGCTCAACAGGGTTACCTAAACGACGAATTTCACGCACGAAAATGGGCGAAATGTATTTGCCATTATTGGCGATAGCATTGTAAAAAGACAGCATTTTTAGAGGGGTTAGCTGCATCTCATAACCGTAAGCCATTTGCGGCAACGTCATGTTTTTGTTCCAGCTCCGGTTTTCGGGTGTTTTCACCACCGGCTGCGCCTCGCCCGGAATTTGCAGGCCCAGTTTTTCGCCCAAATGCCACTCCACCAAATGGTCGGTAAAGTCGGATTGGTTATTATGGTAAGCATCATTCACCAGCTTGGCCACCGCCGCGTTGGAGGATTCCTCAAAGGCTTTCTTTACGCTTACCACGCCGATGCTACCGTGCGAATCTTTAATGGTATGCCCCGGGATATTGTAATAGCCGGTAGGTACCATGGTACTGGTATCTACCTTTTTGTCTTCCAGCAAGGCCATGTACGATACAGCTTTGAAGGTAGAACCCGGATCCTGATTACCGGCAATGGCATAGTTAAACTCTTCGGTAAAGTCGCCGTCTTTGGTTTTGGTATAGTTGGCTACCGCACGCACCTCGCCGGTATTTACCTCCATCAAAATGGCGGTGCCATGGTCGGCGTCACTTTTTATCAGTTGTTTTTTCAGCGCGCTTTGCACCACGTCCTGAAAATTCACGTCAATGGTCGACATGATGTCGGCACCTTCTTTCGGGGCCAGTTCATCTTCATCGTTCACCGGCATCCAAACGCCGCCGGCAATGCGCTGCATAAGGCGCTTGCCACTTTCGCCGTTGATATAATCTGCATAAGCGCCTTCCAGCCCTACCGGATTTTTAACGTTTTCGTTAGAGTACCCGATGGTACGGGCAGCCAAAGCGCGGTATGGCCGGATACGCTTATTCTTTTCTACTACAATCAGCCCGCCCTTGTATTTACCCAGACTAAAAATCGGAAACTTGCGTATCTGCTTCAGTTCCTGGTAACTCACCTTACGGCGGATCAGCTGGTAGCGCGCATCATCACGGCGGGCATCGCGCAGGATGCGGGCATATTCGCGAGCCGATTTATCGCCGAAAAACTGCGACAGCTTTGCCGCCAGCGAATCGACTTTTTCATAAAATACTTTATCATCGGCAATACCGCCGGCCAGCATGTCCATATGCAGCTCATACTCGGGCACCGAGGTGGCCAGCAAACTGCCATCTATGGCAAAAATGTTACCACGGGCCGCGTCTACATTCACATAGCGGGTAGACAGGCTGTCGGCCATGGCCCGCCACTTTTTACCCTGAGCCAATTGCACACGCCCCAGCTGCGCCACTACGGCCAGCGCCAATACCAGTATCAGCCCGAAGGCCAGATACACCCGCATAAGTATATTGGTCCTGATGTTCATGGCTGCACCTCCCCGTCGTCGGTTAATTTTTGAGGCGGCGCTACCGGCTGATGAATACCCAAGGTATCGGCGCGTTTGGCCACTTCGGTTTGTGTACTTTTAAAAGCATAATCTGCCTTGGTGGTCTTGTAATCCCACGAAAGCTCTTTTACTTCTTTGGTTAGTTTATCAATGTCACGGATATTTTTTTCAGACAGATGGCGGTTGCCAATGTAAATCATGCCCAGCAGCGCCATATAGAAAATAAAAGGCAGCGCCTTGGTAGCCGATTCGGTGCTAATGGCCCTTTTATGCAGCAGGTTCACAAAAAAGTTTTCCGCAGTATCAGCTTTTGGTTTTGCTTTTACTACGGGCTCCTTTTCAGTTTCCTCAGCTTCAATTTCTGTACGCAAACGGTTGCTCATTTTTTTACAGCTATCCTTAATTTGGCGCTCCGTGCCCGGTTATTTTGTTTAATTTCTTCTTCAGTTGCGGTAACAGCACCCCGGCTTACGGCCTCCATCGGGCGGTTATCATTACCATAAATGTCCTTTTCCAGCTCGCCGCTGAATTTGCCTTTGGCGATAAAGTTTTTTACCAGCCTGTCCTCAAGCGAATGGTATGACATCACTACCAACCTGCCGCCAGACACCAGCACTTCGGCCGACTGTACCAAAAAGTCTTTCAACGCTTCCAGTTCCTGGTTCACCTCAATGCGCAATGCCTGAAATACCTGCGCCAGATATTTATTTTCCTTGCCACGGGGTATCAGCCCATTAATTACATTCTTCAAATCAGCCACCGTATGGATGGGAGCATTTAAACGGGATGTCACCAGCGTGCGGGCCAGTGATTTAGCGTTTTGTATTTCTCCATACACCCCAAAAATGCGGTGCAGGTCTGCCTCTGCATAAGTGTTTACCACCTCCTTAGCGGTCAGTTCCGAGGACTGGTTCATGCGCATATCCAGCTCCGCATCAAAGCGGATGGAAAAGCCGCGCTCCGGCTGGTCGAACTGATAAGAGGATACCCCTAGGTCCGCCAGTATTCCATCCACCGGAACCGCTTCGTGCAGGCGGCAATAATTTTTCAGATACCTGAAATTTTGCTCCACCAGCTCAAAGCGCTCGTCATTGATGCTGTTCTGCACCGCGTCTGCATCCTGGTCAAAGGCCAGTAAGCGGCCATCTTTCCCCAGGTGCTTCATAATCTCGCGCGAATGACCGCCGCCCCCAAAGGTCACGTCCACATAAGTACCGTTAGGGCGAATACTCAGCCCTTCGATGCACTCCTGCAGCATTACCGGGGTATGATAGCCGCTCATTCTACCCTCCTTCCGATGCCGCCCATTACTTCTTCGGCCAGGTTGGCAAAGTTTTCTGGAGCGTTATCCATTTGCGCATCATAAGCTTTCTGATCCCACACTTCAATTTTGTTGAACTGGCAGGCCAGCACCACATCAGCGCCAATGCCGGCATAATCCAGCAGCGCTTTGGGTAAAAGCACGCGGCCGGCGGCATCTAATGTTAATTCTGAGGCGCCGCGAGTAAAATATCTTATAAATTCGCGGGTTCTTTTTTCGTATTGATTAAGTTTGCTTAAGTCATCCACTATTTTATCCCATTCTTTCCGGGTGTAGATTACTAGATGCTTTTCAAAGCCACGGTTGATCACAAGGCCCTCACGGTCAGCGTCTGGCAGCTGACGTTTGAGGCCTGCAGGGATCATCATCCGCCCTTTGGCATCCAGTTTACAATCAAATTCACCTAAAAAGTGGGACATAGTGTCAACTCGGGTAATATTTCAACGGTAAAAATAACAAAGGAGTTCCACTTTCCTCCACTTTTTCCCACCAAAAAGTTATCCACACTAATTAACACCTGATAGTGAGGCGATTTATTTTCCAGCCCTCCACTTTGAGTTTAAAAAGTGAAATTTTAATTAAATTGGAACGAACGATTTTACTATAATTTAGAAGATTAAAACACGAGAAGAAGTGTAAATTATTGACAATAAATAAGTTACAATAAACTTTTTAGGATCAGAAGTAAAGTGGGAGAAAAAGTGCGCTTATAGAGCAACTTTCAGGCAAAGTGGGAGAACCAAATTGCTTAAAGGGAATTTTTAAAAAATCTGCTGATCCAACCGGTGGCAAACCTAAAGTTGAGGGTTGGATCTATTTTAGTCTGGGTGGATGGTTCAATACTTGCATACTTGGGGATTGAAAACCCGGACTAACAGTAGGCTAATAATAGCTAATATTTGAAACTTAAGATAGCGATTCAATATATAATTCCTCCACCTTCTTTCTCGCCCATTCCGTTTTCCGTAGAAAATTAAGGCTCGATTTAATGGAGGGATTATCTAAAAAGCAATTGATGCGGATGCGGCAGCCTAACTTCGCCCAACCATATTTAGCTACGAGTTCAGTTAATATGGCTTCGAGGGTTTTACCATGCAGGGGATTGTTGGGCTGGGGCATTTCAAAATTTTATATAAAAGTACACAACTGCTTTCTATACGCTAAAGTCCTTGAACATATTAATGCGCAGTTTAAACTTAGAACAGTGGCAGGTCGTAAACAAATTGACCTGGAAGCACAAAGTCTCCAGGTCAAATAAACGTTTGTTGAATACTTTTCAAACCTCTTACATCACCCTCACCTTCAAAAAGCTCGGGTGCTCTTTAGAGGTATATATCCGCTCTGTCTCTTTCTTAAAATCACTGTTTTTAGCTTTCATAACGTCCTCAAACTGCTGTGGGTTACGGTCGATGAGCGGGAACCAGGTGCTTTGTACCTGCACCATAATGCGGTGACCTT
>CAXTCH010000261.1:0-5428 GCA_964241945.1 uncultured Mucilaginibacter sp. | reverse complement strand
AGTTCCCATATACCATCTTCATCTGATGCAACGAAAATTGGTGGAACAGGAATTCCCAGCAACAAAGACTCAATAAATCGAGTTCGTTGTTCTTCATCCCATCTAAAATATCTTTGAAATGCAGGTCTTATTATTATTTCGTTTCTCTCATATAGACTCATTAATTCACCAAATGAAATGTCAAGGCGATCCGTTTTTAAAAGGTTACTTTGCTCAGTAATCTCATTCTCTAGTGTTAAAGTATTTAGTTCAGACATGATGATTGAAATTTACTTTATTTAAAAGTGTTAAAAAATTTAGTTTATTGAAGATGCATATTAATTTCTAATCCTCCGGCTTCTCCCTCGCATCCGCCATCCGTACAATTCGCGGTTCAAACTTAGCCAATACCTCTACCAAGTTTTCCTGCGCGGCCATTACGGCGTGGATGTCTTTGTAGGCCATGGGGGCTTCGTCCATGTCGCTGCCCATTAGCGTAATGCGCTTGTTCACCAAGTTGGCGGCAATGGCGGCCTTGTCCAGCGTTTTAAAGGCGGCGCTGCGGCTCATCAGCCGGCCTGCGCCGTGACTGGCGGAGTTGATGCTGGCGGCATCGCCCCTGCCCCGCACCACAAAGCCGGGCGTGCTCATACTGCCGGGGATGATGCCTAATACACCTTCGCCCGCCGGGGTAGCGCCCTTGCGGTGCACCATTACCTCGGTGCCATCGGTCAGCTGCTCCTTCCAGGCAAAGTTGTGGTGATTCTCAATCATGCTGATAGGCTTAACACCCAATGCACGGGTAATTTTGTTATGGATTTCGTGGTGGTTGGCGCTGGTATACTCGCCGGCCAGGTTCATGGCCAGCCAGTACTCCTGCCCCTCGTCCTTATCCAGATCCAGCCAGGCCAGGTGCTTCGCCTCCGGCGGCAGCTTGGTCTTGATCATAGCAATCTTGCTGTAATGGTCGGCCACGCTGCCCCCAAACCCGCGCGAGCCGGAGTGCGACAGCAGGGCCAGGTAGCTGCCCGCCGGTACACCGCTTAAAGCGCCTTCGGCCAGCGTCAGTTCGCCCCACTCCACAAAGTGGTTGCCGGTGCCGCTGGTACCCAGCTGTGCCCAGGCTTTATCCTTCAGGCTGCGCACCACCTTGGTTTCGCTCCAAGCCGGGCTGTCGAACAGCGAGTCATCAAAATGCGTCCTGGAGGTGCTGCCCATGCCGAAATGGGTATGGTTCAGCAATTGCCCCTTCAGCATATCGGTTTCGGTATCTATTATATGGGCAGGCATTTCAAAAATGCTCAGGCACATGCGGCAGGCAATATCCACGCCCACGGCAAAGGGGATGATAGTATTGGCCGTGGTGGCCAGCACGCCGCCAATGGGCAGGCCGTAACCTTGGTGGGCATCGGGCATCAGCGCCCCGGCCACCGCTATGGGCAGCTGCACGGCGGTACGCATCTGTGCCAGGGCGCCTACCTCAATATGTTTCATCCCCCACACCGGGAAATCGGCTATCTCCTCCTTCAGCTTAAAATTGCTGCGCTCCTGCTTTACAAACTTGCCTTCCTTACGCAGGGCAATCACATCCTCGGCCAGGTTCTTGAACTTGCCGCCCTTCTTCAGGGCATAGGGCATTGGGTCGCCTATCAGGGCTTCGAGGTTAGCCAGTATCTCGGCCTTGTCCATTACGCGGTGCTTGAGCAGTCCGTTGGCCACGCGGCTGAAGTTGGCCAGTATCTCGTTATCATTAATGCCGAAGGCTTTGAGTTCGTTGTTGCTGATTTTTTCCTTTTCCATAACATTTTGTGAGTTGATGATACAAAGAGAAACATCAAGTGCGCAGCGTATTTGCGCAGTAAAAATTTTTTTGAGCAGCATTTACAGGATTTTGGAATTTATGAAAATATAGTACACCTGATGATTACATTCTGTTAATTTTATAATCCAGTAAATTCTGATTCAGACCCCCTATGCCCGTTAACCGCAATGCCCTCATTCGCTACCGCACCATTGACCAATGCCTGCAAAACCGTTTTAAGAAATGGACGCTGGATGATCTGATAGATGCCTGCAGTGATGCCCTGTACGAGTATCAGGGTATTGATACAGGTGTAAGCCGCCGTACCATTCAGGCCGATATGGAGATGATGCGCAGCAATAAGCTTGGCTACGAAGCACCGATTGTGGTAGTTGATAAAAAATATTATACCTATAGCGATAAGAACTACAGCATTACCAACAGTCCGCTAAACCAGCAGGATATGCAGGTACTAACCGAAGTATCCGACTTGCTGAAACAGTTTAAAGGTTTCAGTCACTTTACCGACCTGAATGAGATGGTAAGTAAGCTGGAGGACAAGATCTATACTCAGAAAACGCAAAGCGCATCGGTAATTGATTTTGAGAAGAACGATAACTTAAAGGGACTGGAATGGATAGAAGTAATACGTAAATATATTGTAGCGAAGAAAACCATGTGCGTAACCTATCAATCATTCAAAGCACGTGAGGCCAGTACTTTTTGCTTTAGCGGATATCTGCTTAAAGAGTATCGTAACCGATGGTTTGTATTAGGGATATCGCACCAGCACTATAAACCGTTGCTTAACCTCGCATTGGACAGAATACAAACCATCACTGCACATGATGATGATTATATTGAGAATACTACCATTGATTTTTCAACTTATTACGACGACGTAATAGGGGTAACCAAATCACCCGGTCAGCGAGATGTGGAAGTAGTATTTTGGATAGATGAAAAGAATGCACCCTATGTAATAACCAAGCCTTTGCATCACACTCAAAAGTTATTGAGTGAGGATGATAACGGTAAAATATTTAGCATCCGTGTAATCATGAATTTTGAGCTGGAGCGTGAGTTATTGGGCTTCGGCGCAAAGCTCCGTGTGCTTGGCCCAAGGATATTAGTTAAACAGATCAAGAAACAATTGTATGAAGCTTTGGAAAGTTATAAAGTACCGGAGCAAAAAGAAGGAATTTAGATGGCATCACAAATCAAAGTCGCCAAGCTCCTCACTTCCACAAAGTCATCAGTAATAAACTGCGTATTCACATGCGAGTCCGTACAGATCAGTTTCTTAATTAATCCGCTATTTTTTAGTTTGTTAATGCCGTTGTTCACAAACAACCCATGAGTAGTAATTACATAAATATCGTTGGCACCGGCATTTTTATAAGTTTTGGCCGCATTGATAATGCTGCCGCCGGAACGGATCATGTCATCATAGATGATAACCGTTTTGCCATCTACATCGGCGTTAATAGCGCTTACCTCAGTATGGTCGCCTTTCAGGCGGCGTTTCAGTATAAAGGCGGCGTTCACACCCAAATCATTAGCCAATGACTCTACCCATTTGGCCCGACCGGCATCGGTGCTGGCCATTACAAAGTTACTGCCGCCATATTCCAGGGCTGCTTTTATCACAATATCCTTGCAGTAAACATGAAACGGGTATAAATCGTGTTCAAAATAATATTGAATTCCTTCTGAATGCAGATCGAAGAGTAAGACCTTATTCCCGCGGTTTGATTTGGGAATAGCGGACAGTAGCCGGGCACGGGTTTTGGCAGTTACAATTTCGCCGCTCAACACCGCTCGCTCCATGGTAGAATAGCCAAAGTACGGGATAACCAACGTCAGCGAATTGGCTCCGTAGCTAACCAGGGAAGATGCCAGGTCATACAGTTCTAAAACAGCACCATCGTTTACAGTGCCGCCAATCAATATCACATTTCTGCTTTCGATTTGAGAGATGATGCGCTGATAACGCTCACCGTCGGTGAAGTGACTTACTTCCAGTTCGCCTTTCTCAAAATCGCCGCAAGCCATTACTTTTTCGGCCAGGTATTCATAGCCATTAATGGCGAATAATATTTTTTTCATGGTGTAGTTAATTAAGGCTGGCATTGGCTTTCACCTGCTCAAATGTAATGGTATTCACTAAGTCACCGTTTTCAAATACTGTATGCAGTTCATCAGCCAATTCTAAATGTTCCTGCTCGTTTACGGTTTTAAAGATGCCGTTAATTTTTACCAGTTTTAAACGGCCACCTTTGCTCTTTTTAAAGCTTGGAGTGATATTACCCTGAGCATCCATTTCGGTTGGGCTTTTTTCTACGTCCACTTCCCGGCCGTTGATTACGGCGCTGCTGCATTTTAAGGCGAATTTTTGTGTATCGCGATCGACTTTTTGCAGTAAAGCACCACCCATGCCCAGCACCAGGTTTTCGGCGCTGATGCTGTTTGCTTTTAGGGCAGTGTAGATGTTAATGATCTCGGCATAGTTTACACCGTCGCCCTGAATTACTCTTACTTGCGGTGGCAGTACTTTGTAGCCTTTGCGGTTGGTGGTAAAACCGAAGGTCTCGAACAAAATCTTAAATATCTCAAGCAGGGTCATGATTGGGTCGCCGCTATCAGGACGGATAACCAGCGTGCCTTTACGATTCAGTATCTCTTCTTTTAGTTCCCCGCCCCAGTATTCTCTGCACGCTTTAAAAATGTTAAAGCTATCAGAAACACAGGCAATAGTCCCTGAAGGAAAGCTACGTAGTACATGTTTAAATATCTCCAGTTCACCATCGCGGCCTAATAGGGTGCAAATGCTGTGTTCCGTTGCCGGGATGCTCAATCCATATACCTTTTGGGCATTGTAATAGTTAACAGCCATCCCGCTGCCAGCCAGATTATCGCTGCCGCTAAAGTTAATGAGATGTGCGGCGCCGCCAATTTTAGCACTCTCCACGCTGCTTACGCCGCGGAAACCAAAATCGTTCAGCACAAAATCTATTCCGGCTTCTGCGCTTTGGGTGGCAGTTTCGCTGTAGAATTGGGTTACAATTTTGCGTATCTGGTTGCTTAAGGTTGCTACTGTACATGGATACCATACCTGCATCAGCAGTGTTTCTAAAAAGTTGGTGAGCCAGTAGCATTCAGGATCGGTGTTTTCGATAGTCATCAGCACATTGCTGGTTGGTACGGCAGTACCCTCGGCCACGGCTTTTATTTTAACAGGCAGGTGCCCGTTGTATTTATCAAGGATGTATTGAAATTTAGATTTATCAAACACATCGTCACGACCAAATACCTGTTTCAAAAAGCCATCAGCTTCGCTCAGGTCCTGCTGAGTAAAGGCCGGCCCTTGCAAATATTCTCTCAGAAAATATTGCAGGCCGAAGAAGATAGTTTCGTCAAACATCCCTCCGCGGCTTTCAAGGTAGCTGTATATCCGGGTAGTGCCGGGGTAGTAAAATTTATGGTGAGCATATTTATAGGCATCAGCCAGCAGAATCAAATTTTCGCGTTTCATGATATTAGTTTTTAAGGTATTTGGCAACAACTACTTTGAACATTTCTAAGTGTTCAGGGCTAATAGTTTGGTTCTCTATCATCTTTGGCAGATCAGCCACCGAGAACCAATCC
>CAXTCH010000260.1:0-5443 GCA_964241945.1 uncultured Mucilaginibacter sp. | reverse complement strand
ACTTTGACCTGTTTTTTGTGAATACGCTGGGCCTGGGCTTTGGCAGCGGCGCTTTGACGTTTCTACTCCTGCTTGCCGCAGCTTTGGCCGGCGGCGTATATTATAGCATCCGTAAGCATAAACCGGTGCTGAACCTAGCCTTGCTGTGTGTAATTTTCATTTATCTCGGCAACAGCTCATTTATATACATTCCTATCCGTGCGGCGGCTAATACCAACCTTGACAATGCGCACCCGGATAATGCCTTTACCTTATATGGCTATCTGAACCGTATTCAATATCCTGCCTCGCCTTTGTTGTACGGGCAGTACTTTGACGGCAAGGTGATCGATCAGAAAGAAGGCAGTACCCTGTACCGCAAGGGCGAAACCCGGTATGAAAATGCCGGCAAAACGCTTGACTATGTATATGACCACAATACGCTGCTCCCGCGTATGTTTAGTGATGAACGGCAGGATCCGCAGTTTTACCGCCAATGGCTGGGCATGAGCCAGGACCAGGTGCCCGGTTTTACCGATAACCTGCGCTGGATGTTTAGCTGGCAGATATATCAGATGTACTGGCGCTACTTTTTATGGAACTTTGTGGGCCGCTACAGTCAGGATGATTTTGAAGGGCAAATCAGTACCAGCGGCATCAAGGGCAACTGGACCAGCGGCCTTTTCGATAAGGGTAAACACGTACCGGCATCTATTCTGCACGATACCAATTATGCCCCGTTATATGCCTTACCCCTGGTGATAGGTTTGTTTGGTTTAGCTTTTCATGTGCGCCGCCGTAAGCAGGATGCACTGGTGATTGGATTGTTGTTTTTCTTTACTGGTTTAGCCATTGTATTATATGTAAACCAGCCTTCCATACAACCGCGCGAGCGCGACTATTCATACGTAGGATCCTTTTATGCCTTTGCTATATGGATAGGTTTAGGTGTGATTGCCCTGGCCGAAACTTTGCGCCGGCGAACCAAGCCGCAGCTGGCAGCGGTAACCGCTATTGTCCTTTGTGTACTGGCTGCCCCCGTACTACTGGCTGATAAGGAATGGAGGGCGCACGACCGCTCTACTAAATGGACAGCGCATGATATGGCCTATAATTACCTGATATCCTGCCCGCCGAATGCCATTTTATTTTGCGAGGGCGATAATCAGACTTACTCTTTGTGGTACGACCAGGAGGTAGAAGGTATACGGCCCGATGTGCGCATTGTAAACGTAAGTTTGTTTGGCGCCGACTGGAATATACGGCAAATGCAGCGGCCGATAAATCAGGCTGCTGCCCTGCCGGTTACCATGCCGTTTGATAAGTATAAAACAGGTGTACGCGATTACCTGCCTTTTGTAGATGCCAAAGTAAAGGGCGATACCGAAGTAAAAGATGTATTTGAATTTTTGACTTCCAACAACCCGCAGGCACAGGTGCAGTTCAACAATGGTGAAATGGGAAACTATCTGCCTACCAAAAATTTTCAGTTAACGGTAAATGCCGGTGAGGTAATGAAGAATAAAATAATTACCCCCAATCAGCAAAGCAGGCTTGCCTCAAAACTTACCTGGACGTTTAATTCCAACGGTATTACCAAAGAACGCCTGGCCATGCTGGATATACTAGCGCATGACCAGTGGAACCGCCCTTTGTGCTTTGTTGACCCCATCAGCGATGATTATAAGCTGGGTATACAGCCTTACCTGTACAAGGATGGTGTGGTTGATCAGCTTTTGCCTTTGCAAAAAGATACTACCCAAAGGCAAGCCAGGCAAATTAACAGCCTGGTGATGTACAACAACATCATGAACAAATTTAAATGGGGAAATATGAAGCATGCCCGGTATCTTGACCCTGAATCGAGAGATATGGCCTACCCTGTGCTGCTGTCGGCTTTTGCCGACCTTACCAGCGGGTTGTTGCAGAATAACCAACCCCGGCTGGCTTTGAATGTCCTGCATAAATATGAGGATGTGCTGCCGGAAATGAACACCAGCCTGCGTACGGCCAATGATAAAATTATTCTGGCCGACTCCGCCTACAAGCTGAAGTATGCTACGTTGGGTAACAAGATAGTGAATGGCGTGGATACTTATGTAACCGAGCAGCTTGACTACCATTATAGCCAGTTGCAAAAAGATGCCGCTATTGACACTCAGGAGGTGCAAAACAACCTGTACTTTTTAAACGGCCTGGTGGAGGTAACCAAAGCTAACCGGCAGGAGGCGTACAGCGACAAGCTGCAGCAGCAACTGGCTGCTTACGAAGGTAAATTCAGCAGTTTAATGCGGCAGTAAATTTAACCGTCTTCATCGACACAAGTTATCCGTTAACCGATACATTAAAAATCATCCGCTGTAACCGCCGTACTTTTATATCAGATCACCGGGACAGAACAAAATTATTCACCATCTGAGAAAAAAGTAAGTTATGGCAGGATTGGGAGCACCAGAACTGATATTAATCATCGTAGCGGTATTACTGCTATTTGGCGGTAAAAAATTACCCGAACTGATGCGCGGCTTAGGCCGCGGCGTTAAAGAGTTTAATGACGCTAAAGGCGATACCCGTTCGTCATTCAAACCCTAAGGCTTATGTGTTAAGTGTGAGATTAAATTGAGATGAAAAGCAGGCCATTGGCCTGCTTTTTTACATTTCTATCAGTAAGGCTATGGCATGGTTGCTCAAAGCCTCTGATTCTGCTCGATTGAAGTGCTATCTTTTCTTAGCTGAAGTCTTTGTTTTTATCTCTTTACTTTTAACCTTGTCCTGCTCCTTGCCTCTGGCCTCAAAATCATCAAACGTATCATATTGCCGTGCCATGCGGGCAACGCGGTCTTCAAGGCTTTCGGTAGTGAGGTTTTCGCGCAGGCGGTCCACCATAATCGGGAAGGCAAAGGGGGTAGGGCGCGCTATTCTTTTAAGTACAATACTTTGGGTGGTGATGCGCTGCAGGGCAGCCCGCAGCCGAAATTCTTCTAACTGAAAAGCCAAAGCCTCATTATAAGCCTGCCTTACGAGCAGATTATCCGGTTCGTATTCGGTAAACACATCAAACAACAGGGAGGTAGATGCCTGCAAGTGCCGGTTTTTAATTTGCTGACCGGGGTAGCCCGTAAATACCAGTCCGCCGATGTGCGCAATATCCCGGAAACGGCGGCGGGCCATTTCATTGGCATTGAGGCTGTGCTGTATATCGTCCAGCAGGTTATGGATGGTGAACAGGTCGTCGGTTTCCAGGGCTTGTTCAATGTTTACCTCGTCGTCGGTCAGCAGTTCAAAGCCGTAATCGTTCATGGCGATGCTGAAGGTGGCCGGCTTAATTTTTGAAATGCGATAGGCGATAAGCGAAGCCATCCCCTCGTGCACCAGCCGGCCCTCGAAAGGGTAAAACAGCAGGTGGTGCCCGTCGCGGCTTTCAAAAGCTTCAATCAGAAACTCATGCTTTTTGGGCAGGTGGGACAGTGCGGCCTGCAGGCGGAATAAGGGCTGCAGGGCTCTTACTTCCACATCTTTTTCCTGCCCGTGGGCCACCTCATCCAGCTTTTGCCTGAAAACTTCCGACAGCTGTGAAGACAGCGGCATTCGCCCTCCGGCCCAGCTGGGAATCAGCCCCTTGGTGGCGTTAGACTTTTTTACAAAGGCCGTCATCTCCTTTACCTGAATAAATTCCAGGCTGCGCCCGGCAAACCAAAACTTGTCGCCTTGCTTGAGCCTGGAAATAAAGCCTTCCTCAATGCTGCCCAAACTGCCGCCATGCAACAACTTGACCCGGATGCTGGGCGAACTGGTGATGGTGCCAATACTCATGCGGTGGCGCATGGCCGTCCGCCGGTTATTTACCTTGTATAAGCCGTCTTCTATCTCTACTTTCAAAAACTCATCATACTGTGACAGCGTTTGGCCGCCGGTGGTGATGAAATCCAGCAACTCGCCAAACTCTTCTTCGCGCAGGTCAGCAAAGGCATAGGTAGATTTTAATTCGTTAAACAGTTCATTGGCCCTGAACCCGTCGGATACCGCCAAGGTAACCATATATTGTACCAGCACATCCATGGCCAGTAAAATAGGGTCGCGGCTTTCCATGTTGCCGTTTACAATGGCATCCTTAAGCGCCGCGCCTTCCAGTAATTCAAGTGAATGGGTAGGAATAAAATAAGCCCTGGAAGTGGCGCCCGGATGGTGCCCGCTGCGACCAGCCCGCTGCATAAACCGCGCAACCCCCTTGGGGCTGCCTACCTGCACCACCGTATCTACCGGCCTGAAATCTACGCCCAAATCCAAACTCGAGGTGCATACCACCAATTTCAGTGCCTCCGCATGCAGCGCCTGCTCCACCCAGTTGCGCAGGTCATTGTCCAGCGAACCGTGGTGCATCGCCATAATGCCGGCATAGTCGGGATAATTATCTAAAATGGCATGGTACCATATTTCGGCCTGGGCACGGGTGTTGGTAAATATCAGGGTGGTTTTGCTGGCTGCCACAATGTCCATTACCTCGGGCAATAATCGTAAGCCGATATGGCCGGTCCACGAGTAGTTCTCCACATCCTGCGGAATAACGGATTGAATGTCCAGTTTTTTATCAATATGCGCCCGAACCATTTTAATGCGCTCTTGTGGAAAGTTGTTGCCCAGCAATACTTCGGCGGCTTGTTCAAGGTTGCCAATGGTGGCGCTGATACCCCAGATCTGCACGCCTCCCCGGCCCTTTTCGAAGGGGAGAGCAAGGTGCCTTAACCTGCTCAACCCCAACTCTACCTGTACGCCGCGCTTGGTGCCCAGCAGTTCGTGCCACTCGTCAATCACCACCACTTCCAATTGCTTGAACAGTTTGGGATATTCCTTTTGAGCCAGCATCAGGTGCAGGCTCTCCGGGGTGGTGAGCAATACTTCGGGCAGCTTTTTTTTGAGGGCTTGCTTTTCGGCGGCCGAGGTGTCGCCGGTACGGGTGGCTACCCGCCAGGGCAGGCCCAAGTCGTCGCATACCTGCTGCATGGCTTTGCGGATATCGTTGGTGAGCGCCCGTAAAGGGGTTATCCAGAGCATCAATAGGCCGTTGTTGGTGCGGGTTTGATAAGTGTCGGGGTAACGGTTAATGTAGCCGGCCAGAAAAGGCATAAACAAGGCAAAAGTTTTACCGCTGCCGGTAGGCGCATTCAGCAAGCCTGAGTAGCCCGACAGGTAAGCATCCTCCATTTCATTTTGAAAAGGAAACTGCTTCCAGTTTTTTTGCTTAAACCATTCGCTGATAACTTGCCGGCCTTTGTCCATATTATGCAGATATAAACTAATTTTAGGGGAAGATGTTGTATGTACTGCATAACCCTGAGCTGTTCAACTAAAATCAACCTTTATGAAATACCTGAACTGTTTATTTGCTGCAGGTGTAAGCCTGTTGGTCATGAGTGGATTAACTGCCTGCCAGCAGGCTGCAAATCAGAAAACGGTAGGCGGTGAT
>CAXTCH010000259.1:0-5447 GCA_964241945.1 uncultured Mucilaginibacter sp. | reverse complement strand
CGGAAGCCTGCTTTTATCTGATGCAAAACTATGATGAACCGGGCCTGATTAATATCGGTACCGGCGAGGACATCAGCATTAAAGACCTAGCGCTTTTAATCAAAGAAATAACCGGCTACGCCGGTGAAATCAGCTTCGATCATACCAAGCCCGACGGTACGCCGCGCAAGCTGATGGATGTATCTAAACTGCACAGCAAAGGCTGGCATCACCGCGTGGAATTAGCCAAAGGCATCCGGCTGGCCTATGACGACTTCCTAAGCAAACAGGCGGCCGTCTAAGCACATAACAAAACGGAAAGGATGGGACGACACTAACCTGTACTTTCTACTTGTGGCTGATAACTACTGCATTGCTGTTCAGCTTACCATCAACAATGTTTTGTTCAGTAAGCTTGACAAAGTTAATTTCTTGTGCCTGGGTACGCTCACGGTCATAAACCAACAGAATTTCGCCTGTAATCGTCTGAATTACATCAGGGTAAGATACCGCAGCACGGGTATCGATTACTACTTTGTACGGCCAGGTACGGCCATTATTTTTGGATAAATAGGCAGTTAAATTGGTACGGGCAGAGCTATTATTTAAAACAAACAGCAAACCGCCTGATTTAAGCCGGCCAAAGAAAGATTTTGAGCCGGTAGTGGCACCCAAAGTCGTAAAGGGTACCGGTGCATCCCAGGTTACGCCTGCATTGCTGCTGCTGCTGGTATAAGTGCCGTTTTTAGTCCGGATAATTGCTTCATAATTACTGTTACCTAAGTTGACAATCATAGGTTCGGCGAAATCAATTTTTAACCCCGTTGAATTGATAGGAGCCACCATTTGGGGTATAGTCAGCATTTGGCCATTGTAAGCAGAGGTATAGGCAAAAGCGCCTGCTAAGTTGGGCGGAGTAGCGGTAGTTGGATAATTGTTCCAGTTATTGCTAACCATAAAGCCCGAAACCGCATATAACAATTTTGCACTGTCGCGGCCAATAGGAGTAGGCTTAGTACTCATTACCCCATGGAACATAAACATAGGCTTGGTTACGGTAATACGGTCATCTACATATTTTATGCCTGCAAACCAGGCACCCAGTGCGCCGCCGTCCCACATACCTTTACTGCTGGCCCAGGTTAAATTTAAATGGCCATACTTATCTCTCCAGAACATGGGGTCAAAATGCCGTACACTGGTATCTTTAGAGGATATGATAAGTTTATGCTGCATCCAGGTAGTGCCGCCATCTGTACTTACTGCTACGCTGATGTAATTGCCGGGTTGCTCACCCGCACCGCCGCTTTGCCATGCCGCAAACAAGGTATTGCCATCAAAACCAATAGTTGGGCAGCCCTGATAATTATGCTGTATGTATGCCGGATTACCGGTTTGATCAAAAAGAAATAGGGTTTTCGACAAAGAATCTACCGCTATATTACCAGTGGATAAAGGAAGTTCAATGGGTGAAAGCGCGGCATTACCGGTTTTGCTAATAGTTGTTTCATCCTTCTTGCACGAAGAAAGCAGTGATAGCAACATCAAAAAGATACCAGGTAAGGCAAGCAATCTTTTATTCATGATAAACTTTAGACGATGCAGGTAATACAAAGCCTGTTCCGTAATATTTTCGCTATGATACACAAATATTTGCTGAAATTACAGAGGTATTGTGAGGAAATTGTTACTCAATCGCTGCGAAATTTGTACGCAATAAAATTGGGTTACTTTAGATTTGTACTTTCAAGTCGGAGGCTTAAGTTAACTGCAAAATGAAGCATGCTCTGGTAAGCTAAATTTTAAGCATGACACTTTTTTGCCAGCATCTACGTAATAGTAAGCATACATGTATAAAGTTTTAGACTGTACCCTGCGCGATGGAGGTTATTACAACCACTGGGACTTTGATGATGAGCTTACGCTTACTTACTTCAGGGCGATGCAAAACATAGCTGTAGCGTATGTGGAGATCGGATATCGTAACCATGGCCTGAAAGGCTACGAAGGAAAATATTTTTACTGCCCCGAATTTGTGTTGGAACGCTGCCGCACCCTGATGCCCGGGAAAAAACTGGCCATTATGTTAAATGAGCGCGAAGTAAGTCCTGCTGATGTAGCTCAATTGCTGGCTCCCTGTAAAGGGCTCGTAGATATGGTGCGTATTGCCGTAGCGCCTGCCCGTTTTACCGAAGCCGTTGAACTAAGCCGGGCTATCCGGAAGGAGGGTTTTGAAGCTGCCATCAATTTAATGTATATGAGCAAACTGATGGATGGAGGTGCAGATAAAATATTAAACCAGTTACCCCGGCTGGAAGATACCGTCAACTATTTCAGCTTGGTAGATTCATACGGAGGCGTTTATCCTGACGAAGTAAGCCGGCTCATTACCCAATGCAAGGCGCTTACGCAAATTCCGGTAGGTTTTCACGGGCACAACAATATTGAACTGGCTTTTGCCAACGCATTGGCTGCGGTAGAAGCTGGCTGCGATATAATAGATGCCACCATTGCCGGTATGGGCCGTGGTGCAGGTAATTTGCGTACTGAACTTTTACTTACCCATCAGGCCAGCCGTAACGGCGTAGAGGTAGACTTCAATGCCTTAGCCGATGTAGTAACCAAGTTTGAGGACTTGCGCCACAAACACAACTGGGGAACCAATCTGCCGTACATGGTATCAGGCAGCAATTCTTTGCCTCAAAAAGAGGTGATGGATTTGGTTTCCAAGCGTACGTATTCTATCAATAGTATAATACGGGGGCTGGATAACCAGTCAAAAGGGCAGGAAGATAATATTAAGCTGTCGGTATTTGAAAGCACGGAAAGCTACGATACTGCTATTGTAATAGGCGGAGGCCCTGCGGCTGTACAACATGCAGAGGCAATTAAAAAGTTTATCAGTCAGCATACCCGAATTTGTTTAATACATGCCAGCGCTAAAAATTGCTGGGCTTATGAGCAGGTGCCAGTTTCACAATATTTTTGTTTGGTAGGTAACGAAGGGCACAGGCTCGAAGCCGTGTTCAGCAGCGAGGCCGCCATCCGGCCGGTTTGTATCCTGCCGCCGTTCCCCCGCAAAATGGGTACTTATATTCCTGAATGCCGGATCAGCGAATCATTTGAACTGGCCGAAGTGAATATCACCGACGCTTACAAAGATGCACATACAGCCCTGGCACTGCAACTGGCCAAGGAGTTAAAAGTGAGCACCCTCTATCTGGCCGGTTACGATGGTTACCTGGATCAGCAGATAAATCAAAAAGAGCAGGATTTGCTGGTGGAAAATAATCAGGTGTTTTCTGATGCGGCCGCTGCTTTTGATGCCATGATATCGCTTACTCCCTCTAACTACAAAAATTTAAAAGTTCAATCCGTTTACAGTTTAATTTACTAAGCCTGCCATGCGCATAGTTGGAATGATACCGGCCCGGTACAAATCATCACGTTTTCCGGGTAAACCTTTAGTTGAAATTAATGGCAAGCCCATGGTAATCCGTGTAGCTGAACGCAGTGCAATGGCATTTGGTATTGAAAATACGTATATTGCCACTGAAGATGAGCGCATTGCCGGGATATGCCGTCAATACGGGTATCAGGCAGTAATCACCAGCGACAAATGTAAAACCGGCACCGACCGTTTGTACGAAGCTTCCTTGCAGGTAGACGCCGATATTTATGTAAACATACAGGGTGATGAACCGCTGGTAGATCCTGAAGACATCAAACGGATTGCCGAGGCTAAGCTGCAGCACCCCGATTGGGTAATTAACGGCATGCGGGCTTTGGAAGATACCGAAGACCCGGCTGACGTCAACCTTCCGAAAGTGGTGGCTAATAAATTTGGCGAACTGGTGTATATGTCGAGATTGCCGGTGCCGGGCATAAAGGACCCAGTCATGGGGAAGCCGGTTTACAAAAAGCAGGTGTGCATATATGCTTTCAGCAAGCAAAATCTGGCCGACTTCAGCAGCTTTCCGGATAAAGCCTATATTGAACAATTTGAAGATATAGAGATCCTGCGATTTTTCGATACCGGCACACGTATATTGATGATTGACACCCAAGGCCAGAGCATGGCGGTGGATATCCCCGCGGATGTGCAAAAGGTGGAGCAGTTTATGCGGATGCATCATATCGCTTAAATATGCTGCCCTGAAAAAATTTAGCCAGCATTCCTACTTTTTATCAATCTTTGCAACGGCATTCATCCTTGCCGGCTGAAATGTATACAAGATATTATCAGATATGTCCGCAGTTTCTTCTTCCAGGCTGATACTCAATTACAGCGAGGCAGCTATTAATGCCATTGCCAACGAGGTAATTGACATTGAAGCAGCTGCCATTAAAGAATTGAAAGGTCTCAATGATCATAGCCTTTACCAAGCAATTGAGTACATAATCAATTTAAAAGGCCGGGTCATTATTTGCGGCTTGGGCAAATCGGGCCTCATCGGCAAGAAAATTTCGGCTACCTTAGCCAGTACAGGCACGCCAAGTTTATTCCTGCACCCTACCGAGGCCTTGCACGGCGATTTAGGTATGATTACCCCGGATGATGCAATTGTTACCATATCTTATTCAGGTGAAACAGACGAGCTGCTGAAATTAGTGCCGATTATAAAAGATATGGGTATTCCACATATTTCTGTTACGGGTAATCCAAATTCCACTTTGGCCCGAAATTCCGATTGCTCATTAAATGTGCATGTAGAGCGCGAAGCCTGTGCTTTGCAGCTGGCGCCAACCTCGTCTACTACGGCAACGTTGGTAATCGGCGATGCGCTGGCGGTTACGCTGATGCGCCTGCGCGGCTTTAAAGAAGATGATTTTGCGCAGTTTCATCCCGGTGGTAACCTGGGGCGCCGGTTGTTGGCTAAAGTGTCGGATGAAATGATTACCGAAGGCTTGCCCAAACTCAAAGTTACCGACCGCCTGAAAGATGCACTGATGGTAATGAGCGCAGGCCGCCTGGGAATGGGGGTAATTGTAGATGAGCAAAATGCTATCCGCGGAATTATTACTGATGGTGATTTGCGCCGCGCACTTTCCCGTTTTGAGGAGAGCAGTTTTTTTAAGCTGACGGTTGGTGAATTGATGACCACACAGCCCAAGCGTATCAACCCTGAGGCGCTGGTAATGGAAGCAGAGGAACTGATGGACAAGCACAAAATTAATGCACTATTGGTCGAAAAGGACGGCCGGCTGCTGGGCATTTTGTACCAGCGGAAATTAAAATATGGATCTTTTTAAAAAACTGACCGACAGTAACTTCGTTATTGCCGGTCCGTGTGTGATAGAGTCGGAAGATATTCTTTTCAGGATTGCTGAATCGGTAAAAAAAGCAGCGGAAAAGGAAGGCTTTACTTATATTTTCAAGGCTTCGTTTGATAAGGCCAACCGTACTTCTTTGAATTCATTTAGAGGTACCGGCGTTGAGGAAGGCTTGCGGGCTTTAGAGAAAGTGA
>CAXTCH010000258.1:0-5467 GCA_964241945.1 uncultured Mucilaginibacter sp. | reverse complement strand
GAGCGGGGCGGCTTGTATATCGTAGGACAGGTTGCCTACTTCATCTAAAAATAGCGTACCCCCGTTGGCCATTTCAAAGTGGCCGATTTTAGTGTACAGCGCGCCGGTAAACGAGCCTTTCTCGTGCCCGAAAAACTCACTTTGTGCCAGTTCTTTGGTCAGGGAGCCGCAATCCATGGCTATAAAAGGCTGCTCGCTGCGCGGACTATTGAGGTGGATGCTTTTGGCTACCGATTCCTTACCGGTGCCGCTTTCGCCCAGTATAATTACGCTGTAATTGGTAGGGGCTACCAGTTCTATCTGCCGTAATAATTCTTTGGATGCACGGCTGTTGCCCACCACAAACTCATTGGCCAGTACCTGTTTTTTACCTTCGCGGGCGGGCTTGGCCGGTGCTACGGCGGCAGGCTCCAGCTGAGGGTCTTCTACCAGGGCATGATGGGTTTCAATGGCTTTATTGATGGTATTTAAAATCTCGTCGGGGTATAGCGGCTTGGTGATGTAATCATAAGCCCCCATTTTAATCAGCTCTACCGCCATTTTAATATCGGAGTAACCGGTAATAATAATAACCCCGGTTTTAGGATATTGTGATTTTATAGTTTTCAGCATTTCGCGGCCGTCGGTATCTTCCAGCCTGAAATCACAAAGCACCAGGTTAACATCTCCCCCTTTCAGGCACTCCATAGCGCTGGTACCGTTCGAGGCGGTAGCAACGTCGAATCCGTTACGGGTTAAAAATCTCGATAGCAGCAGCGCGGTATTTACCTCATCATCAACGATAAGTATTCTCTTCATATATACGATTGCTCCCCTTATAAAAGCGGTAGATGTGAATGCACAGCCAAAATAATAAAATTTTAGTAATAATTAAGCCAAATCTGACTTCACATATAATATTCTGTACAAGAATATTAATTGCCGGTAAAGTTAGGTTTGCGTTTTGCTAAAAAAGCGCCCACGCCTTCGCGCATATCTTCACTGCTAAAGCAGTTGGCAAATAAAGTAATTTCCGTTTCAAACCCGTTTACCGGTTTGTGAACAGCGTTGATAGCGGCAATGGCCGATGCAATAGCCGTAGTAGAATTGCTTAATATTTTGTTCATCAGCTCCTCGGCCTTCGGCATTAAATCTGCCTGGCTTAGGGTATGATTTACCAGTCCGTAAGTTTCGGCCTCGGCAGCGGTAATCATATTAGCCGACAAAATCATTTCCATGGCCCTGCCCTTGCCCACCAGGCGGGTAAGGCGCTGGGTGCCGCCATAGCCGGGTATCAGCCCTAAAGAAACTTCGGGCAGGCCCATTTTTGCCGAATCGGCCGCCAGCCGGATGTGACAGGCCATGGCCAGTTCGAGTCCGCCGCCCAGCGCAAAGCCATTGATGGCGGCAATCACCGGTTTGGATGATCTTTCGAGCAGGTTAAATACTTTATTATGAGCGTTGGTAGCCATTTCATGGGCCTTAGCGGTATCCAATGCGGGTAATTCAGAGATATCGGCGCCTGCCGCAAAAGCCTTGGAGCCTGCCCCGGTAATAATGATACCGCAAACATCGGCGCTGAAAAGCGCTTCGCTGATGCTTTGGTGCAATTCATTCAATGTGGCCTGGCTCAGCGTATTCAGTTTGCTTTCGCGGTTAATGGTGATGTATTGAATACGGTTTCTTTTTTCTACAACTAAATTTTCAAAGCTCATAGGTTTAAAAATTACGGTGCTGGTGCACCCAGGTGGTTATATAATCTACAATGTCCTGCGTATGTGTACCGGGCGGAAACAGCTCGCCCACCCCCATATCCTTTAATTGCTGCGCATCGGCCTGCGGTATAATACCGCCGCCGGTAAGCAGCACGTCATCCATATCCTTAGCTTTAATGAGGTTAATAATTTTGGGAAACACCGTCATGTGCGCGCCCGAAAGGATGGAAATACCGATGACGTCCACATCTTCCTGCAAGGCGGTATTCACCACCATCTCGGCAGTTTGACGCAAACCGGTATAAATTACTTCCATACCCGCATCGCGCAGCGTGGTGGCAATAATGCGGGCGCCGCGGTCGTGCCCGTCTAAGCCTACTTTGGCTACTAACACCCGGATAGGGCGGGTAAATGTGGGCTGGGTCATACGTTTCAGATGCAGGTTGTGGGTAAAAGTACAAAAGTTATCTGTTCAAATACAGCCGGCGGCTATTAGTTAATGAAAAGAGCGTATTAATTTTATTTAATCTTTTATGGCAGTTGTGATGCGTAACGGGCTTATCACCATCATATACGCTCTATTTAATTATGTAACAATTTGCTGCTGATAGGGCATTTTGAACAGCAGTCGCTTATATTTAGCCAACATCCAAAACAGCTGCGCTGCATGAAATATAGATTTTTACTCCCTTTTGCTTTGTTTGCCTTGCCGGCAGCGGCACAAACCACGCTTATAAAGCGCGATGCCTACATACAGCAAATGAACGATGAAGTATCGGCCAAAAATATTGAGGGCATTGTACGCAAGCTGGTCAGCTTCAAAACCCGGCATACCCTGAGCGATACCACCAGTAAAACAGAGGGTATCGGCGCTGCCCGTAACTGGATTAAGGCAGAAATGGAGCGGTATGCCGCCGAATCGGGCGGGCGTATGCATGTAGAGTTTGATACCTATACCCAGCAGCCCGGCGGCCGATACGACAAGCCTGCCGTACTGAAAAGCGTGCTGGCCATACTCAAAGGAACCGACCCTAACGATACCCGCATTTACATGGTATCGGGCCATTATGATTCGCGGGTAACCGATGTAATGAACCGCAAGGATGACGCCCCGGGTGCGGTAGACGATGCCTCGGGCACCGCCATATCCATGGAAATGGCAAGGGTGATGGCAAAACGCAAGTTTCCGGCTACCATTATCTTCATGGCAGTGCCCGGTGAGGAGCAGGGGCTGAGCGGTTCGGGCCATGTGGCCCAACGGGCCAAAGCAGAAGGCTGGAATATTGATGCCATGCTGAACAATGATATTGTAGGCAACACCTACGGCATGGAAACCGGCCTGAAGGATAACCGCAGTCTGCGCGTATTTAGTGATGGCATACCTTCTGCCGTAGTGGCCGGCCGGGATAGCGCGGGAATGAAGCATATGAGCCAGGTGGTAAACAGCCTGGTGGGCAACGGCGGCGAAAATGACAGCCCGTCGCGCGAGTTGGCCCGGTATATTAAAGAAGTAGCTGAGCGTTATGTAGACCAGCTGGATATTAAAATGGTATACCGTCGCGACCGCTTTTTACGCAGCGGCGACCATGTGCCCTTCCTGTTGCAGGGCTTCAGCGCCGTGCGTTTTACCGAAATGAACGAAGACTTTAACCGCCAGCACCAGGACCTGCGTACCGAAAACGGCTTTAAATACGGCGACTTACCCGAATACGCCGACTATGATTATATTCGGAAAGTAACCCGCGCCAATCTTTCTACCTTAGCTAACCTGGCTTTGGCGCCCGCCGAGCCGCAAAATGCAGGCATTGCCACCAGCGGGCTCACCAATAAAACTACACTGAAATGGGAAGCCCCCAAAGCCGGCAGGGTAGCAGGGTATTATATCCTGATGCGCGAAACCATCAGCCCGTACTGGGAAAAGAAATTCTTTGTAACCGGTACCACCGCTACTTTAGACTATTCCAAAGACAACTACTTTTTTGCCGTACAGGCCGTAGATGCGGATGGCCATGAGAGCTTGCCGGTATTTCCGAAACCGGTAAGATAATAGCTATCTCGAACTTGAAATTACCAAAAAGGCATCAGTAACTTACCTGATGCCTTTTTGATAATTCACGAGCGAAATATTAATTTGCGCTTATCTAAACCTTATCATTATGGCATTCGGAGTAAATCCTAAACATCAGGAAATTTTAAATTTAAACGGCACCTCTCATGAGCATTATATCGCTGTAGCTATAGAAGCCGTCAGGCAGTTAGAATGGGAGATAGCGACTTTATCAGTTAATGGCTTTGTAGCTTATACCGGTGGACATGGCATGATTGCAGGCAGCCAGGTGCAATTGATATTGCAGGATGAAGAAGCACAGATAACAAGCCGGAGTTTGGGTAGCGAAATGATGGACTGGGGGCGTAATAAGAAGTACATCAACCGCTTCATCGAAACTTATAATGAAATTACAGCTTCCATTTCTGACGAAAAATTACAGGAGCTGACCGACAAAAGTCAGCTCATGATAGCCCGTGCTGAACAGGAAGCACTGGAGCATTCGGCTGATAAAGCCGATGGTTCCTTCTTTTCTTTATTTGTTCCGAGGCCGGGGTACTTTATTACTCCAATCTTAATCAATATTAACATCCTGGTTTTTGTACTGATGGTACTTACAGGAGTAAGTCTTATAGCGCCCGGCACCGACAGCCTTATTGCCTGGGGAGCCGATTTGCGTCCGTTAGTATTGGAGGGCCAATGGTGGCGCTTGTTTACCAATATGTTTATTCATATCGGTATTATACACTTGCTGCTTAACATGTATGCGCTCATGTACATTGGTATACTGCTCGAACCGCATCTGGGCAAATTTAAATTTGCAGCCTTATATATACTTACCGGTATAGCAGCAAGTGTGGCAAGTACTTACTGGCATCAGCTTACTGTAAGTGCTGGCGCCTCAGGAGCCATATTTGGGTTGTACGGAGTATTTGTAGCCTTACTTATCGGAAATTTTATTGATAAGGCCACACGTAAAGCTTTGCTTACCAGTATAATGGTTTTTATTGGTTATAATTTAGTCAACGGCTTAAAGGCAGGAGTAGACAACGCCGCACATATAGGCGGTTTAGTAACCGGCTTTTTGGCCGGTTTGGCTTATATACCTGCATTAAAAAAGCCATCAGGTAATGATTCAAGCTATATAACCACAGGGATAGTTACCGCAATAATTGTAATGGCAACAGCAGGTATACTGCATGTGCTTCCTAATGATTTTGGTACTTATGATGCTAATATGAATGAGTTTCAGCGCAAAGAAAATTTAGCATTGAAAGTATACCGTATGCCAAATGCTACCAATACGCAGGTACTGGATGAAATTAAAAATAACGGATTGCGCTATTGGAAAGAAAACCTAGCCTTAATAAAACAAACTGACAAACTCGAACTGCCTGATGCGGCGCACGAACGCAACAAGAAGTTAATAGAATACTGTAACCTGCGTATTCAGAGCTATGGTTTATTATATAAAGCGGTTGCTGAGCGAACCGATGTTTATAAGCCACAACTGGAGCAATACAATTCCGAAATTGGCGCACTGGTAGATAGCTTAAAGGCAGAATAAACCGAAAAGAAATATCAAATTGTAAATGATATCTCTTGCTGTGAAAGTAACAGGTGAGAAGGTATTACTTCACACTTCGCTTCTGCACAATAAAAAACCCTGCTATAAACACTGCCAAAGCGATAAGCAGGCCAACAACAATCTCTTTGGTAAAATATT
>CAXTCH010000257.1:0-5486 GCA_964241945.1 uncultured Mucilaginibacter sp. | reverse complement strand
AACCATCATCTAACCTGACCAGTTGCACTAATTCAGGGTCATTTGGATCAGTGTCCCATTTATCATTGTATCGGAATTGTCCCCATGTATTGTATGGAGGGTCAGTTAATATTAAATCAACCTGACCACGTTCCTTATATAGGGTTACCATAGCTTGAAGATTTTCACCTTCAATAATCATATTTTTAGCCTGCTCTTCGGGTGAGCCAACTGACAACTCTTTTTTAATTAACGTCTGCCTGGGCCTTACCTTCTTATCAATTTCCTGAGCTGTACGCTTACCATGAAAATTTATTGTAATGCCGTTATTTGCATAGGATTTTATAATATTCAATAAATCCTCTTTGTCCATAAAGTCCAAAGAAGACAGTATATCAGGGCTTAAATTCATTAATTGCTAAATTTTGAAAATACGATTGAGCGTGTTTTGAACGAAGAAATCCAGCAAAACACAATGGCTTTTGCTCTCAAACTTAATGAAAGTAAGGCTAAGTACCTCACTAATTATGAAATATTTTAATCCAATTCGACCGCTCTATCCACCTCGAAATCCCTCGATTGCCTACTGTTTTTAATGGTAAAATACAGGTTGGCAAACAGGAAGGTATCTGATATATCCAGGGCGTTCCTGACCTTCGCTTTAATGTGCTTATCTCTTGCATTCATAAATGTGTGAAAAAGGAGCTATAAAATTATGCTAATATTTTTAGCGTTTCCACAAATTATTTTGGAAAAAAGTTTTACACAGTTGTGTTATCGTGGAGAACTACCTACCTTGTGGCTATCTTAAATCATTATTACTATGCCACTTACCCCACCCAAAGACGCCATTTACCCGGCATCCAAAATCAGTAAAGTCAAGGTACTTTATGATGGTACCAAGGCACCGTTTCACGAATTTTCCATAGCCGAACTGACTTTGAAGGATGGCACAAAGGCTATCGGAGTGCGGCATGATCGAAACGTATGGAACACAACCACCGTGGAAAGAGGCTATCCAGTGGTACGCGGTGGCCGTCCGAGCTGGTTTATCATGCCGAATATGCCTGCCTTGCTACCTATTCTTAACAGCATCTTTAATGCTGGAAATCCGGCAGGAGCTGCGTTACCAGCAGCCAGCAACGAAGATGTAGAAAACGCGGGATCGTCACAGTCTGACCAGTAACCTTTGGCCGGTAAACATTTGCCCCTGACAGATAATGATAAAAGAAGACAATACCTTTTTCAAAGGTATGCGGCGCATCTTCGTCTTTTGGTAGAGCATGACCTTTTAAATTACGCTTTACCTTATGATGAAACGTATATCTGTCCGGTGTGTGCCCTTCCGTTTAGCAAAGAAGCCCTTGACCAAACCATAGCCAATCCGCTAACGCTGGAAGATGCGCCGCCTAAATCGCTTGGAGGACATGCAAACGTATTGACTTGTAAAGCCTGTAACAACCGTGCAGGGCAGCAGATCGATCATCATTTGACCAACCGGATGAATGAGCTTGATCAGTATCAATTTGTACCAGGCGTTGAATTTCATCCTGTTTTTGGGCATAAGGGCACTATGGTTCAGGGAACCATTAAGGTAAATGAACAGGGCGAAGCAGAAGTCATACACCATATTAAAAAGAACAATCCAAGCTCATTGAATCAATACATTGCATCAACCAGTAAAGATGATGTTGTTAATCTAAATTTCAGAGATAGTAAGGTTGACGTATTTCGACTACAGCTAGCCTTATTAAAAACGGCCTACCTCATGGTGTTTGAAAAGTTCGGCTATACGTTCCTGCTTAACTCATGCTATGATCGCTTGCGAGAGCAATTACGTAATTCTGCCGAGGAAATTTTTCCGGTGGATACTTGGTTTCATGCAGAATATTATAAACCCTACCAGGGTGTTCCGTTTGTCATTGGAAACGACTTAGAAAGCATTTTTCCAATATTTATTCTGAAGACGGGTTTTACTGAACGCACTTTTGCATTTGTTATTCCCTTGCCCGATAAAACTATTGAAGAACTATCGGAAAGATTAAAAGCAATGCTAAAAGAGCACAAAGTTTTCCAGGCCGAAATGGATGCTATGACCGGAGCCGACTACCTGTTCGACTTGGGAGCCATAAATAAAATGATGTTATGGATGAATAACCTTGAACAGGATTAAAGCATTATCCTTACTTTGCGCTCATGGCAATCCAAATTGCCAAATTGTGATAAGGTTTAGGTTGAAAGTCCCTGCAGCGAGTGTCCGGGGCTTTTTACTTTTTCAACTGTTCAGGACTGAAAGGACAAAGGACTTAGCCACTCATTGAACTATAAGCAGTGTATAATAGCACCTATTATTGTCTATCGAACTGATTCAGGCAATCCAGCATAATGGCAGCGCCCCCTGTTTTCACCATCCATCATCAAACACTGCGAAAACGGGGGGCGTCCTCACGGGCGGGCGATAGCCCGCCGCCGGACATTTTTCAAAGGTAGGGGAATTGCTCCCCCCTTAACCATCTTAGTTATATAATAGCGCTTCGCTGCCCTGCCGCGCAAAGTTACGGCAGAGGTTAAAGGCAGTTTGCGCCCTGGCCTTTGCGGTGCCGTCCATGATAGATTTAAACTTGGCTTCCTCGCTCTTGAAGTTGCGGACGTTTTGGAAATAGCCGGTTACTGCGTTATATGCACCAAACAGCGTCCCGGCAGTCGTATCTAACTGCTGCGAGGGGCTGGCCTGGGCGTATTCGCAAACACTATCCACAATATTAGTATAATGAGAGGATAGCAACTCTAATTTTTGGCTGGCTAAATTTTCTAAGACTTCTTTATTGGGAGCCATTGCAATCTGTATCAGCTTTTTCACTTCGCTGTCGGTGATACGTACCTGCGCCCACTGGTTAAACAGAGCTTCCATTTCCCCACTTAACTGCCTGGTGATGCCCATTAAGGTATGCGCCTGTTTGAGCCGCTCGGCGGCGGATGCCGTATGTCGGATTTTAACGGTCGCGGAATGATTGTTTAAGGCGGCGTTCAGCGTGTTGTTGCAAACAATACGAATAGGCGTAAAGGCGGCGGTAATGCTGCCCAATCCGTCGTGCGTGGTGGTGAGAAACAAATACTGCTCTATCCAGTCTTTGCGGCCTACGCGCACATGGTCAGGCAGCTTAGCGGTGATAAATACCCGTTCGCCGTTACCTAATGCGCCTGCCGTTTCGTATAGTATGCCATCCCCACCGCCTACAATAGCATCAAAGAAGGAAAAAGCATCCCGGTTTTGCACGACTTCGTAATCATTGCCGACTACGCCTAAAACCTGCTCCGTATCGGCCCGGACGGTGGCAAAGAAGTTAGGCACCTTAACTTCAGGAATTAAGATGTCATCTGACGAAGTACCTAAATGGCTCTCTGTGTCGTAGGTAACCAAAGGGCGTTTCTCCACAATATAATCCAAACCGGCGTACTGTATGGCTTCGCTGCTGGTCGGGTAACGGTCTATAATCTGCCCTAAGCCGTGCCAGGCTTTTTCCCTCACACTCATAAAGCTATGCCTGCCTGTTTTCTCGTTGAAATTGATTTGATGTGCCATGACGTTCTACTATTTAAGGATGTGAAATGATTGGTTATTGATTTTGCGCTGTCGCAATTTGTACAGCTGCATGGTACGCGGCATTGCTAATCTGCCGTTGCCATGCGCTTTCTGACGGTGCCCAGCGAAAACCGTTTGCTTTGAGCTGCTTGCGGGTTACTTCATCGGGCTTGCCCTCGAAAAACATTTGCAGGCGGTTTGCCTCGCGGTTCTCAAAAATCCGTATGCCGTTAAGGGTCTTATCAATCGCCGCTTTAACCTGCTGCCTTTGCAGGCTGGCAATGCGCTGCTCAATCCGTTTTATATTGGCATTATTATTAGAAAGGCTGAAACGCGGATAGCCTTTGCCATACACAGAGTTGGGAGGATTCAATTCCTCCCATAGGCTTTCGGTGGCAAGTTCCAACTTTAAAAAGCCGTCCTTATCCCCTTTGCGCAAACACTGATTGGCGGCTTTCATAAATACCTGGGCGGCTTTTAGCTGGTTTACTCTTTCGGTTAGCTTTTCAAGGGCCTGCGGGTCATCCGACGAAACCGCGTCATTGTTTTCAATCGTTTTAGCCTTGTCGGCATAGTAGGCGGCCTTCTGCTGTTTTTCAAAGGATTTGCCAAAGGTGGTTTGTATTTTATCCCTGTACCTGCGGTCTCTAAATTCGGAATGATGGCCGACCAAAATCGGCTGGCCTAAAGGGATCACGCTGGCCATATCGCGGGCCGACTGGAATAAACGGTCTGCTTCCTGCTTGTTTTTGGCGGCTTGACTCTGCGCATAGTTGATGCGGTTTTGCCTGCGCTGTTCAAAGTTGTGTTTCATGTTTCAAGCGCCCTTTTCCCGGTTGCGCCTCCAGTTGTTTAGTTTTACTTTGGGTTATCTGCTGTTCCCGCTGCGGGTGTTCATCTTCATGATTTCGGTTTTCAGCACTTCCACGTTGGGGGTGCTGCTCACCTGCAGGGCGGTGCCCTCCTGCAATTCGCTGATAGCCTCGTGTATCTGGCGGTGCCGGGTACGGATGGTACACTTCACCAGCAAAAAAATTCTGTCTTCCATAGCTTAGGACTGATAGGTGTTCATAAAATCGCTTAGCTCCATTTGGAACTGCGCCGGGTTATCCTGCGCCAACTGCTCGGCGTAGCCCTCCCAAAAAATTTGGTTGGTCAGCTCTATAAATTGCTCGTACATGGGATTGAAATTTTAGGGTTGGTTAAAATGCGCCCGGCATGATACCGGGCGCATAGTGGTTTACCAGGCAGTTGGAAAAACGATGTTTGCCTCAATGTCGGCCAGCTTTTCATGGCAGGCGTCAAAGATGAACTGCGATACCATGCGGATGAGGTTCGGCGTGTTGGTGATGAACTCGCGGCCCCGGTCGTCGCGGATAATGAGCTTGCAGCCCTGGTAGGGGTTGCTTTCCAGCTCGTCGTTTTCTTCCTGCAACTTCACCTCAAAATCTTCTAAGGTCTTGATACGGCCCATGAGCGCCAAACGCTGAATGGACAGGCGGTGCAGGTCGCCAACCGATTTAAGGGTTTGCTCTAAATTCAGGGCAAACTTTACCGGCTGCGGCTGTAGTTCCGGTTTGGCTTCTTCCGCTTTCGCTGCTCCGGCTGGGGCGGCTTCGGCCTGCGCTTCGCCCTTCACTTCTGCTTTTGCGGGTGCTGCTCCGTTGTCAGTGGATGGGTTATCCACGATAGCGGCACTACCAACCTGGCCTTCGGCGGTTTCGGTTACTTCGGCAGGTGCTGCTTGGGCAGCGGCTTCATTTTCTTTGGCTTCCTTTCCGGTTAAGCTGGGGCGGTTTTCCACCCGGTTAGTGCTTTGGCTGGCTGCTTCGTTTGCTTTGGCTTGAGTACCTTGTACGCTGCCATTTTTTTCTGCTGTTTTCATTTTTTAAATGAGTTAAAAGGGTTAAAAAATTTGTTTTCT
>CAXTCH010000256.1:0-5495 GCA_964241945.1 uncultured Mucilaginibacter sp. | reverse complement strand
AGGTGAGCCTGGAAATCAAATCCTGCACCCTCACCTCAACCGGCTGCCGGGCATCGCGGTAAAGCAGCCGCTGCTGTGCCAGGGCAGAAGTAAGCATTAGCGAACAGGTTGAGACACCTAT
The DNA here is from genome assembly GCA_964241945.1 of uncultured Mucilaginibacter sp. GTDB lineage: Bacteria > Bacteroidota > Bacteroidia > Sphingobacteriales > Sphingobacteriaceae > Mucilaginibacter. Next base: position 5,374 of record CAXTCH010000256.1, on the reverse strand, counting down.
AATAAGGTGCCGGATTACATTGATGATATACTGAGATTTGCGTTTGGCAGCCATGTGGTTGTTCTGATGGAGTGAAGATATATGTAAATATGTATTTCAACAACTCTATATAAAACGCAAAAGGCAAAGCTCATGAGCTTTGCCTTTTGCGTTTTGTGTTTGGGCGATACTTAATTTTTAACTTTTAAGTCCCACCATAAGCGGGTGCCGCCATTATCAGGACCGCTGAGCAGAGAAGCGGCTTTGGTAACTTCAGCGTTATTACTGTTATATTCATCCTGAGAGAAAGGAATGCGGCGGATAAAATCAGTAGTGCTGATTGTGCCTTGGCTATTATTAACCACTACCGGCATCAGCACCGGATAATTGGTTCTTCTGAATTCAGCCCATGCTTCCTCGCCGTCGGGCCACAAACCCAGCCATTTTTGGGTAATGATGCGCTCTAATTTTTGCTGGTAGGTTGCGCCCTCATCCCACTTAATGGTAATCTTGCTCAGGTAGGGAGACCCTGCAGATACGTTATTGGTAGTGCTTACCAAATCAGTATAAGGCGCCTCGGTGCTGGTGGCATCATTCAGGTAATTGCCAAGCGCTACGCCTGCATGCTCAAATGATAAGGAAACTCCCTGATTATAAAAGCCGGATGCTGTACCACCCATATTCCAGCCGCGCAATGCGCCTTCCGCTCTTAAAAATGCTACTTCTGAAGCAGCCATCAGTTGAATAGGGGTTTTAGCTCCCGCAGAACCAAAGTTGAGTTTACTGGCTTGTGCATACTGATCTGTTGAGGTAATAGCAACACCATTACGTATACCTCGGTACTGGCCCGAGCCGTTTGGCACAAAGTAAGCGGAAAGCCGGGGGTCGTTATAACCTTTTAAGTAGCTCTCCATTGGTGCGCCCATGTTAATATCTAAATATTCATAGGTAATTGACCATAATGAATTGGTAAAGGTTACGCCATTAGCCTGATTAACAAAGGCATTATCACTGTTGGCTGTCAGCAAGCCATTCGGATTGCTGACAGCTTCTTCTGCCTTGGTTTTGGCCAAACCAGGATTAACCATCGCAATACGTACAGCTAAGCGAAGTTTCAAAGAGTTAGCAAATTTTAGCCATTCAGTGTAATCGCCGCCATAAACCAAATCGTAAGGTGCTAAGGGTTTAGCTCCCGGGTGAGCCTTGGTATATTGTGTTAAAGTATTAATTGCATAATCAAGTTCTGTAAAAAATTGATTATAGATAGCTTCCTGACTGTCGTAGGGTGTTGAAAATCCTCCTTTGCCGAACTGGCTGTACGGCATAGGACCATAAACATCAGTTACCCTATGCATGCCCTCAACCTTCAAAATATCAGCAATCGCTAAAAAGTCGGGTTGTGTAGTGGTAGCACGCTTACTTATTTGCAACCAGTTTGCCATTACATTTTGAAAGCCAATATTAAATGGGGCACTATTCCAGCCTGGTACTAAACCATAATTGGTGTTGTTGTTGCCGCCATTAAACGGGTCGCCGGACATCATGTAACCTGAATATATATCAGCGTTCAAATTTTGCTGCAACTGGTACAAGTAATTTGTTGTACTAAAAATTGCCAGTTGCATAGGCACAATGAAAGTGCCCAATCCCTCACCGTCAATTTTTAGTAAGGAGTCAGTAGCATTGTATCTGTTAGTATTATATCCGTCGAATTTTTTTGTACAAGACGATTGAAATAGTAAGACTGCCACCCCGACACTAAGGATTGCTTTCTGAATTTTTACAGGTTTTATATTTATTTTCATAATTGTTACAATTAAAAGAACCGGTTAAAACTGAGCGTTTATTTTAAACCCTATGCTTCTCAGGCTTGGAAGATTAAAGGCATCAAGCCCCTGAAAGCCGTTAGATGTTGACAAGGCAACATCCGGGTCAAATGGTGCATTATTCTTAATCATCCACAGGTTTCTTGCAATTACTGATAAGCCCACATTTTTAATTTTATTGTTTAAATATGAACCTGGCAGTGTATAGCCAAAAACAACTTCCCGTAGCCGAATGTTGGTGGCGCTGTAAATGTACTCTGATACAATTGCATTACGGCCGCCAATGGCAGTATAATAGGCTTGGGCATCTACCTTCTTTCCATTTACTGCTACGCCTCCATTATCGCGCGCATTGCCAGAGGCTGCGGAAACTCCATATTGATCGAGCACAGCCTGGGTAAGGGAAACGACCTGCCCGCCAAAATGCCCGTCAACTAAAAAGCTCAATCTGAAATTCTTATAATTAAAGTCGTTGCTGAAACCTGCCAAAAACTTTGGATTATAATTACCAATTTTGGTGTAATCCTGAGATTTGATCGGTAAGCCGTTAGCATCAGTAATATAATTGCCATTAGCGTCCTTTTCAGCGGCATTAGCATAAATATCACCATAAGAACCGCCTTTTTGCACCCGAAGGTTAAAGACATCGCTTGACAGATTTACATAATTCAGCTCTGTAAGCGCACCTGTAGATGGGTCTTTGTATTCAAGTACATCAATTATCCGGTTTCTGTTGATGGAAAAGTTTACACTTGGCTTCCAGGTAAAGGCGCCGAATTTGGCATTATAACCAATCGTACCATCAATGCCCTTATTTAGCAGGTTACCGCCATTAAAGTAATAAGTACTATAACCAGTAGTAGGGCTTACTGTGATAGGGTATATCTGATTACGGCTATAAGATTTGTATGCGTTAACATTTAAAGTTAAATTGTCGTTGAAAAAACGGGCATCCAAACCAATTTCGTAAGAACGGGTTTTTTCTGGCTTAAGTGCTGTAAACGGTGCTGCACCAATAGCATTTACACTTCCGTTGGTTATGGCATAAGTTGGATTAGTGGCATAAGGTATGGCTGTACCATTACCCACATTGGTAAGATTGGCACGTATTTTAACAAAGCTAACAGGCTCAGGCATTTTGAATAATTGACTTAATACTGCATTTAAGCCAACAGCAGGATAAAAGAAATTTTCTTTGTCAGTAAAAGCTAAGCTCGAATCCCAATCATTGCGGCCGGTTACATCTACAAATATTTTGTTATCATATCCTAAAGTTGCGGTACCAAACAATGATTGAATTTGCCTGCGGTCTGCATATTGTGTTGGATACACCCTGGTATAATCGATATTGGATACCGAAAATACGTTGGCAAAATTTAACAGGTTTCCGTCAGTATTTGAACCTTGAGTTTGATTGTTTTGAATGCTGGCGCCCAAATTTGCAGTAAGGCTGAATTTGCTCGACAACTTTTTATTGATGTTAGCGATAACATCAGAGTAAGTTTGATTTACCCCGCTTGGGTTATATTGGTAACTGCCTTTTGAGCCAACTAAAACTGTGCTGGTTGTGGCATACCGTTCTGCTTCATAAGTTTCATTTGTACGGTCAACTTTCAATCGGGCTTGGATATTCAGCCAGTCAGTAATCGTGTATTTTAAACTCACTGTTCCTAAAACACGGCTTAGTCTGTCCTGGTTATTATCACGATTGGCAATCCAGTAAGGATTTTGAGTAGCTATATCATTAATGCCATAAGGCCAGTTCTGTGAATTTAACTGCCTAACCGGATCATACACTTCGTAGTTGTTTTTGTAAGGCGTAAAGTCAACACCTCTCGGGAAAAGGTATAAAGGAACTAACGCGTTGTAATAGAAACCTTGATAGGGTCTGTTGTTTACGTTTTGTGATACGTAGTTGGCAGATACATCAAGTGTTAACTTATTTTTAAAAAACTGGCTGGAATTACGTACAGTAAAGTTATACTTATTTAAACTATTATTGGGTAATACCCCGTCTGCATTCGTGCTTTCGAATGAAAAGTAACTTTGATTGCTTGCAGTTCCTGTCTGTACAGATACCGCATTGATAAAGGTTTTTCCGGTATTAAAATATGATTTTGGATTGTAACTTGAAGCCGATGTTTTACCGCCCCAGCTATAAGGAGAGTTAACTACTGCGCCGCCGTTTCCGTCATCAGTGGTCTCTCCATAAGTAGTTTGAAGTTTTGGCAATATAAAGGGGCTGTCAAAGGTTGTATTTGATGAAACATTAATATTGGTTTTGCCGGCTAAACCCTTTTTGGTAGTGATCAGGATTACACCGTTGGCACCCTGGCTGCCATAAAGGGCTGCTGAGGATGAACCAGGAAGTACCGTAATGCTTTCTACGTCGTCGGGGTTAAGATTTTCAACCGCATCACCTCTGTCCTGCCCACCAAATATGCCGCCTATCTGTCCGCTTAGGTTACGTGGCATCGGAATACCATCAATTACATACAGCGCATTGTTATCACCGTTGATTGATTTGTTACCTCTCAATACAACCTTGGTGGAACCGCCCACACCTGAAGAACTCTGAGTAATCTGAGCGCCGGCTACCTTGCCTTCCAGGCTGTTTACCAAGCTTGCTTGCGGAACTTTTGTCAGCTCATCGCCGCCGATGGTTTGCACCCCATAAGTTAATGAGCGCGATTCCCTCCGGATACCCAGGGCGGTTACTACCACTTCCTTCAGGCTGCGGGCATCTTCATGCAGGGTAACGTTCAGCACGGTTTGGGTGCCTACCGTAACTTCCTGCCTTTGAAAGCCAACGAATGAAAATACCAATACATCGCCGCTTTTGGCATTCAGGGTAAAATCGCCCTGTATGTTGGTTTGCGTACCCGTGGTGGTGCCCTTAATTACCACGCTCACGCCTGGCAGCACCTGCCCGGTGGTGTCCTTTACCACCCCGCGGATAGACGTTTGCATACTTGCCCTTAAAGGCGCTGCAAGCTCACGGCCTGCATGAGTTTTTGCAGGCAGCCCGGCTGAATGTGCCTTCAGCCAGGCGGGCAGCACGAAGGCTGCAATTAAACAGAAAAATTTTAAATAGTGTAAGTGTTGTTTCATAAACTTTAAAGGTTAATGTGAGGTAATGGTATTGTTGTTGAAGAAATGAATGGTGTGTAGTGATTTTTATTCATACTATTGATTTTTTGGCCAGCTCTTTTTTGGTTTTGCTCTTGATGCATCTATGGCTTCCTGTCACATCATTGCCAGTCAGTCTTTGAACTGTTAACGCAGGCTGCCCCGAATGTGCATTTAACTGATGTTGATAATGAGTTATCAGGTAAAATCTATATTTCGTTTAAAGATAATCTGCGGATTACCTTTGAAATTATTGCCAAACGAACTGAAAGTTTTGGTATTGGAAGAAAACCTTAGAATAAAGGTTTTCAGTTAAGCAGTAGATTTATGTCATAGGCTTTTACCAGGTTAAAAAGTATAAATTATTTTCTGCGAAAATCATATTAAAAACAAGGTGAATTTACTATTTAAATGCAATAAGCAGAGATTCAGTAACATGC
>CAXTCH010000255.1:0-5495 GCA_964241945.1 uncultured Mucilaginibacter sp. | reverse complement strand
ATACCCTTTAATGAAGCCGCATACAATAACGGGCCGGAGGCATAACCGCCTACCCCTACTGCTACATCGGGCTTAAAATCTTTGATAATTTTAAGCGCCTTAATTACGCTTTGTACCAGCATTACCGGAAGCAACAGATTTTTCAGGACCGACTTGCGCTGTATGCCCTGAATATCCAGCCCGATAATTTGGTAACCGGCTGCCGGAACCTTTTCCATTTCCATGCGGCCGTTGGCGCCTACAAACAAAATTTCAGTAGCCGGATCCTGTTGTTTTAAAGCATTGGCAATAGCAATGGCCGGGAAGATATGCCCTCCTGTACCGCCGCCGCTAATGATGATTTTGTTTGCCATGCTTTTTGTAATCGAATACTTGTGACTGAATTGCAAGCCCCTGGTTTAGGCCATTACGATTTCGTTTTCGGTAATTTCGCCAACTACCACTTTCTTGTTATCCTCGGTTTCGTCAATATGCCGGCTTACCGACAGGATGATACCGAAGGCAATGCTGGTGAATAAAATTGAGGTACCGCCCATGCTGATCAGCGGTAAAGGGACCCCCGTTACCGGACCTAAGCCCACCGCAATGGCCATATTGGCAAAAGCTTGTATAGTGATGCTGAAACTTAGGCCGCAGGCCAGTAAAGCGCCAAAGGCTTTGGGCGCTTTGGTTACAATTTTAACACAGCGATATAACAAGAAAAGGTAAATACCCACCACGGCCATACCGCCTATCATGCCATATTCTTCAATAATAATAGCGAAAATCTCATCCGAGTAAGCTTCAGGCAAAAAGTTACGTTCGGTACTGTTGCCGGGCCCCTTGCCAAAAAAACCACCGGTGGCAATGGCTATTTTGGCATGGTCGGACTGGAAAGATTTATCGGCATCCACCTTATCATGGTGCAGGAAAGTATTTACACGGGAGATATAAGTTTTACGGCGCGGGCCTAAAAAGATAACGCCGGCCAGCAACACCGCCCCGGCTACGCAAACCACCGCAATTTGCTTAACACTGATACGGCCGATGATTAACAGTAAAATACTTACGCCAAACAGCATCAGTGCGGTAGACAGGTTAGCCAGTGCAATTAAAATAAACACCGCACATACCGACCCCATGATTGGCAAAAACGATTCTTTTACATCCTTAATGTTTTCCTGCTTGCGCGACAGGGTACGGGCCAGATACATAATCAGCGCCAGCTTGGCCAAATCCGAAGTCTGGAAACTCAAACCGGTACCCGGAATGTTAATCCAGCGGCTGGCACCGTTTAAGTGGCTGCCGAATACCAGCGTGAACAACAGCAGCGGAATAGTGACCAGAATGAGCAGCTTGGAGATACCCGCATAATACCGGTAGTCGAGCTTATGCGATATATACATCAGCGCCAAACCGCCCAGCATCATCAATACGTGCTTCATCAAAATGGCTTCCGTGGCTTTGCCCTGTTTATACGCCAGCGTTCCCGACGAGCTGTATACAGCCAGCAGGGAAATTACGGACAATAAAATCACAATGAGCCATATCCAGCGGTCGCCCTTCGTTCTGTTCAGTATGTGGTTCATGGACGGTAAAAATTAATCAAACAGTCTACTAATTAATAAATATCAACACTTTAAAACCTAAAGAATCCTACAGTTGCTTTACAGCTTCTTTGAACTGGCGGCCGCGGTCTTCGTAGTTTTTAAATAAATCGAAGCTGGCACAAGCCGGCGACAGTAAAACCGAATCGCCTTTGCTGGCTAAATGGTAGGCCATGTTTACCGCCTCAGTAGCCGAGGCTGTATTGACTACCATCTCTACATCATTATCAAAAGCCTCGTGGATGCGGTGGTTATCTTTGCCCAGGCATACAATCGCTTTTACTTTTTTCTTTACCAAATCCTTCAGCATGTTGTAGTCGTTACCTTTATCGACCCCGCCCAGAATAAGCACCACGTTGGCGGTCATGCTTTCCAGTGCGTACCAGGTTGAGTTTACGTTGGTGGCCTTGGAATCATTAATAAAGCTAATGCCCCTTACCATGCCAACCGACTCCAGCCGGTGTTCGATGCCTTTAAATTCGCTCATGCTTTCCCTTACGGTTTTGTTGCGCAGTTCAAGCACTTTTCCCACTATACCTGATGCCATAGAGTTATAGGTATTGTGTTTACCCGGTAATCCCAATTCGTTAGCTGCCATCTTGAAGTTTTCTTTAGGTGTGTTGATGATTATATTTTGTTCTTCATCCAGGTATGCACCCGGATTTACTTGTTGTTCGATGCTAAAAGGCAGCAATTGCGCCTCTAAACTGCGGCCGGTTATTCCCTTCTGGGTTTCTTCGTCGTCGGCGCAGTAAATAAAATAGTCTTCCTGGGTTTGATTTTGCACAATGCGGAATTTGGAGGCCGCATAGTTTTCCATCTTGTATTCATAGCGGTCCAGATGGTCGGGCGTAATGTTTAGCAGTACGGCAATATGCACCCTGAACCGGTACATATCATCCAGCATAAAACTGCTCAGCTCCAGCACATAATACTCAAACCTTTCGGTAGCTACCTGGTAAGCAAAGCTTTTACCTATGTTACCCGCCAGGCCTACGTTCAGGCCACCGTCTTTCAAAATTTTATAGGTCAGGCTGGTGGTCGTCGTTTTGCCGTTTGAACCGGTGATGCCGATAATTTTGGCATCGGTATATCGCCCTGCAAACTCAATTTCCGAAATCACCGGCGTGCCTTGTGCTCTCAGCTTTTTAATCAAAGGCGCTTTTTCAGGTATACCCGGACTTTTAATGACTTCCTGAGCCGATAAAATTTCCTCTTCGGTATGCTGTCCTTCTTCAAAGCGGATATTCCAGCCTTGCAGCTGTGCCTTGTAATGGTCGGCAATGGTGCCCATATCCGAAACAAATACCTCATACCCCTGCTGCTGCGCCAGGTAGGCAGCGCCAACCCCACTTTCACCTGCTCCAAGTACAGCCAGCTTCTTACCGGCCACTGTTGAAGAAGTGGAATTGGATTGAGTAGATATGGTTGATGTTTCGTTCATGTACCTTTTGCTTCTTATTTTTTATCTCTTGAGGTTTATCTTAATTTTAAAGTGATGACTGCGATAATGGCCAGCATAATGCCGATGATCCAGAAGCGGGTTACAATTTTCGCCTCGTGGAAGCCCCGCTTTTGGTAATGGTGATGCAGCGGCGCCATCAGGAAAATTCGGCGGCCTTCGCCAAACCGTTTCTTGGTGAACTTAAACCAGCCTACCTGCATCATTACCGAAATATTTTCAATCAGAAATACCCCGCACAATACCGGCAGCAGCAGTTCCTTACGAATCATGATGGCAAATACGGCAATAATGCCGCCGATGGCCAGGCTGCCGGTATCGCCCATAAACACCTGCGCCGGGTACGAATTGTACCATAAAAAGCCAACACACGCCCCTACAAAGGCACCGGCAAATATTACCAGTTCGCCCGAGTTAGGGATGTACATGATATTGAGGTAATCGGCAATGAAAGTGTTACCCGACACATAAGCCAGAATTGCCAGTGTGATACCGATAATAGCCGAGGTACCGGTGGCCAGGCCATCAATACCGTCGGTGATGTTAGCGCCGTTGGAGATGAACGTGATAATAAAAATCACGAAGCACATGAATACCAGCAGCGCATACCGCTCACCAAATGCCGGACTAATGAATTTGAGCACTTTGGCATAATCAAACTCGTTGTTTTTATAGAAGGGCATGGTCGATTTGGTCGACTTGATATCCTGGGTATATACCGGCGTAGTACCGTTCATGTGGAAGTTCACCGGTACATCGTATTTTACGGGCAGCTTTACTTCCTGACGGATGATGATATCGCTGTTGAAGTACATGGTCCAGCCCACGATAAGCGACAAGCCCACCTGGCCTACTATTTTGAAGCGGCCGGCCAAGCCTTCTTTATTCTTTTTAAATACCTTGATATAATCATCTAAAAAGCCGATGGTACCCAGCCAGATAGTAGTTACCAGCATCAGGATGATATAAATATTATCCAGTTTGGCAAACAGCAGTGTAGGAACCAGGATGCCAAGGAGGATAATCAAACCACCCATGGTAGGTGTACCTGCCTTTTGCATCTGTCCTTCCAAACCCAGATTACGCACGGTTTCGCCTACCTGCTTAAAACGCAGGTAATCAATCAGCCGGCGACCGAAAACGGTAGTAATAACCAGCGATACAATTACCGCCATAGCCATACGAAACGTGATATACTGGAACACACCTGCCCCGGGTATATTGTAATTTCGATTTAAATAGCTAAACAGGTAGTATAACATTGCTTTTATTAATGTGCAGGTTATTGAGTTAGTTGTTGAAATTGATTAAAGAGCTCTTCTTTGTCGTCGAAATGATTACGTATGCCATTGATCTCCTGATATTTTTCGTGACCCTTGCCGGCCAGTAAAATGATATCGCCCGGCTGTGCCAGATGAACAGCGGTTTTAATGGCCTCTCTGCGGTCGGTAATGCTTAGTGTTTTGCGCTGATTGATAGCATCTACGCCTGCCTGCATATCCTTAATAATCTGCTCCGGGTTTTCAGAGCGGGGATTGTCGGAGGTTAGGATTACCTTGTCGCTCCAGTCGCAGGCTACTTTAGCCATTACCGGGCGCTTGGTTTTATCACGATCGCCGCCGCAGCCAATTACCGTAATTACCTTTTCGGTTCCCTTACGAATATCGCGTATAGTGCTCAGCACGTTTTGTACGGCGTCCGGCGTATGGGCGTAATCCACAATGCCGATAATTTTATTGGCCGAAATCACATAATCAAAGCGCCCTTCAGCGCCGGTCAGCTTGCTTAAAGCAGTTAGTACATGGGCTTTGTCCTGCTCTAATAATAAAGCAGCGGCGTATACCGCCAGCAGATTATAAGCGTTAAAGCTGCCTACCAGTTTAAACCATACTTCATCACCATCAATGTTGAGCAGCAGGCCGCTGAATTCATTTTCCAGAATTTTCACCTTATAATCAGCCATGCTTTTTAAACCGTAGGTTTTTTTATAGGCCCTGGTGTTCTGCAGCATTACATTGCCGTTTTTGTCATCTGCGTTGGTAAGCGCAAACGCATTCTTGGGCAAACCATCAAAAAACGCCTTTTTGGCTTTCAGGTAGTTTTCAAAGGTTTTATGATAATCTAAATGATCATGGGTAAGGTTAGAGAAAATACCGCCGGTAAAAGTCAGCCCCGAAATACGGTGCTGCGCTACGGCATGTGAACTCACCTCCATAAAGCAGTAGTCGCAGCCTTTAGCCACCATATCATCCAGTAAACGGTTTAAAGCCACCGGATCAGGCGTGGTATGAGTAGCTGGTACGACCTGTCCGTTGATTTGATTTTCCACGGTCGACAGAAAGCCGCATTTATAACCCAGTTCCCGGAACAACTTATAAAGCACCGTGGCAATGGGGGTTTTACCATTGGTACCGATTACCCCCACCAACTTCAAATTTTCGGAAGGG
>CAXTCH010000254.1:0-5513 GCA_964241945.1 uncultured Mucilaginibacter sp. | reverse complement strand
GCAGATAGCTACCTCTGCTTCCCCAGGTAGCCCAGGTTATTGTTATGTACGGCTTGAGGTGCTGTTGTGCCCCTTTAAGCGCTGTTTATTACATGGTGGAGGACTGGCTGTAATCCATATTGTTAAGCGTGCTGAGCAATACCTCCACAGTAATCTCGCCTTCAATTCAAGTCCCGATGCTATAACCAGGCAACTCCGTACAACATCAAGCTGACACCCGGCTTGAGCCAGTAACCATGAAGGTCTATATCATAAAGGATACTAAAGCCTTCTGCGGCCATACGACCTATGCCGGCGAGAGCGAAGGCAAATGGTACAATATCGATAATTTGGTTGTTATTAAGAAGGGCAGCTTTGACCCGGACGATGAAAACCGGTAAACTTATCCTGATGCCGTGTGTAGTAATTATAGAAGTTTTACTTTTCCGTTCTTTATACCTGTAATTAGGAACATTACAGGTTATTTAAGCCGCCTTTTTCTGTACTGGGCGGCTTTTTTGCGTTTTCTTCATCACCATCCATGCAAATACGAACTGTCATTACCGGCTTCACCTTGCCTGCCACATTTAAACACTTTGCATTAGCCAATATGCAAATACATTAAACAAAAGTTATTCCGGCAGGTTGTTTAATTACTGTGCAGCTAATGCACCCGGTTTTCCGCCACTTTAAATCCAATAGTATCCGCTTTTGCTGCAGGGTGCCGTTCAGCATCTTCTCATTCGTCCCTTTTGTTTGAATCCGTGCCCGCGCTGAATAAGCCTGCCTGTGCATTTTAAATTATTTTCTTCATCACTTAAGTAATACTTCACATTATGATTTTAAAACTCGACAAGATGGCCGTTGATCTGCCCATCCCTAAAAAGCCATCTCCCAATGATGCAGCGGCCCTCCAGGAATTATTGGGCGGTAAATTTGGCGAGATGTCAACGCTGATGAACTATACCTTTCAGTCGTTTAACTTCCGCGGGCGTAAACGCCTCCGCCCGTTTTATGATGTCATTGCCAGCATTGCCGGAGAAGAGTACAGCCACATTGAGGCGGTCACCTACGCCATCAATCTGCTGCTCACCGGCGCCACAAAGCGCGGCACAGACCCGGTGCCCGGCCCGCTGCAGGAAGCTGCTGACTTTCGCAACACTTATCATTACACGGCCTCAGCGCAGACGGCACTGCCGGTGGACTCGATGGGTAACTTCTGGACAGGCCAGAACGTATTCAACAGCGGCAACCTAAAGCTGGATCTGCTGCACAACTTTTTTCTGGAATGCGGTGCCCGGGGCAACAAGATGCGGGTGTACGAGATGGTTACTGACCCTACTGCCCGCGAGATGGTGGGTTACCTGCTGGTGCGCGGTGGCCTGCACGTGGTAGCCTACGCCCGCGCGCTGGAGCATCTGACCGGTGTTAACGTAACTAAACTGGTGCCCACCCCGGAGCTGAGTAACAAAGCATTTCCCGAGGCGAGGAAGTTTGAAAAGCAGGGCCTGCACCTCAAGCTCTATACTTACAGCCAGGATGACTTTCAGCAGGCCGGCCTGATCTGGAACGGCAATCACCCGGAAGACGGTAAGCCGCTGGAGGTAGTGTTTGGTGCGCCCGAGGGCTTTACGCCGCCTGATTTGGAGGAGGAGCCGCAGATGAACGCCCCCGGTGCTGATGACTACGATCCGCAGATGTTTGCTGATATGGCTAAAAAGCTCGGCATCAAAATTTAGCAATAATTAGCCGGTCATGGGCAGGCGGATTTTTGCATTTACAGCAAACAGCGAATGTAAAATTTTCGTTAACTCACAATGCTACCAAAAGCTAAAATCGCTTTAAGGTAGGCGTTCCATCCGGTCGCAATCGATATTAGCTAATGCTCGGCCCGCTTAAACCGCGGGCCTTTTTACAACAGCTTACTAGTATTTTGATAGAAGGACTTCTGGCACAACTCATCAAAGCGCTGGAAGAATGCGTCCTAGTTCCTGGTCGTGAATGTCATAGTGCGAACAACATGATTTTTACCGGTTGCGCAAACATTTCTTCCACACCAGGCGTAATATTTATGATAAGGTTTAGGTGAAAGCTTCTGGCAGCGAGTGCTCGGAAGCTTTTTTGCTTTATTCTTTATTGGAATTACGATGGCTTATAATTTGCCTTAGCTTTGCATCCATGCGACCCGCTGGAATTACATTCATCATTATCGGAACGCTGATGTTTTATTGTGCAGCCATTACAGCAAACGGGCAGGGACTGGGCCAGTGGATGACCAGGCTGGGCCACTACAGCTTCTTTCTCTGGCTGCCTGCTCTGGTTTGCGGCGGCCTGCTGATCGTCTATGGTGAAAAGAGGTCCTCAATTAAGTAATGAGCAAGCAATAACCATTACCTTACATTGTATAGCTTTTGCTGAAGGCCCTGTTACTAAGGATTAGTGTCTCCTTCACTATAAGCCATGTTGCTAACCGTCCTGATTATAGCTTCCACCCCGTCAACACCCCGCCGCTTTCAATCCTTTTCGGTTACAACCTTAATCTCCTGGAACGGTGCATGGAAATGAATATAAATGAGTTTAGCAGTTCCCAAACCACCTCCCGCTTACCCCAGCCAGCAGTTTCAACCGCATTATTTTGATACCGTTTCCAACGCCATTGGCTTCCGTATTTTCCAAAATAGCAACTTAATATACAGCAGTATGCACAAATTCGACTTTTCAGGGTATTTACGGTACTTCGCAAACTGGTATCAGTATTACCGGAGCAATCTTAGCATATGCACTTTCAAATTATTACAATTAGGAGAAATATGTCGAAAGTATTTACCTGTAAGCCCCACCCAAAACTTCACCCGCCCATCTCCATCCTCATAAGCTTACGACTTTAGTCAACTTATAATAGCGGTTAAATGCCTTGTGGACACCAATTCAATTGGATAATTCACGTAAAAGCCACAAATTTTTGCACTTATTACGCAAACTTCTTCAAATTTTTACTTAATCAATCTATGGCCCTTCAGTAATGACATACTTTGCCGTACCATTACAATATGGTCGAGTCAAAGGAATTTTATCAGCAGCTATTACAATGGCAAGTAAGGGTCAAAATTCTAAAAGTTTCATGTAAAAAACTGGGGCCAGCACACCCGGACTCTGTATTGCGTTTAAGGCAGCTTTGTATTGCTCTTATGGAATTGAACAGCTACAGAGAAAGGCAGATGCAAAATTGCCAAAAGAAAGCCTAGCCTATAAGTTATCAAATGAGGAATGAGCAATCTCGTTTTAACATTTTCGAACAAGCAGTTATGGGATGCACGATACCTCTATAGCGCTTTGTAATCCTGCCTACATCGCAGATGTCGTGGATTACCAGAGGACGAGCAGTGATATGCAAACGCCTACCAACTCAACCAGTTCACTTAAGCGACCATTTTTTTTTAAGTTGTTGTTCTTTAGACCTTGAATCAGGATCATTCAAGGGTCTTTATGTTTAGGCCGCCTGGAACAGGGCGGCCTTTTTGATACAATTAATACAATACTGGACGCATACATATGTATTATTTAACGTCTATCAAGTTAGGCAGCGCTGTAATATGAGTCAAACATCACACAATACTAAATGTAACATACAAAGAAGTTTTCGTTTTTAGTTCTTTGTACCTTGAATTGAGACCATCCAAGGTTTTCTCGTTTGAGCCGCTTTATTGATTGAGGCGGCTTTTCTTAACGAACTAGAAAATCATATTAACAGCTTGATCAACGATTGTAAAGCGTTCCGGCAGCGAATCCCGAGGGACTTTTACTTAACCCGATGATGACCCGCTTCCAAATAGAAGTAATAGATCTTATTGCTGTGGTGAATAAAGTCCCCAAGAGATAGCCATACGCAAGAGGTTGCTTTTTCTTAATTTATGCTTGATAATGCTACAGCAAACAAATAACTTTAACTTATGCTATCTAACCCGTTGAGCGATTAAAAAGCGAGGCATGTTTAATCAGGTTCAGGGGCCTGTTGTTTTTAAAGTTAAGATATTGCAGGGCAGCGACGCTGCTTATCTTAGAGCAGACCCTGGTAAGCAGACCAGTTAATGATTTGGCGTAGTTTCTTTTAAGCATAAATTGATCGCATAGCTGTGAAAATAAGGTTTCAATGCGCTTTCTAATATATCGGTAAGCAGGGTTCCACTGATTAATGCGGATGTGTATGTTACTTCGCAAGGGGGTAATCAGTGTGATTTTGTCGTGTTCAAACAGCAAGGTCCGATAAGGCAGTGAAAGGTATCCTTTGTCTGCAATAAGTTCACCATCATGCAGTTCAGGAGCATTCAGCATACCCAGGTAGTGCACATCATGAACATTGGCTGCAGTCAAGCCTGCTGAAATAGGAATGCCCTGGCGGGTGATGATGAGCTGCATTTTGAAGCCGTAATAATGCAGCTTGTGAGAGGCATGGTAACCCCGGGCGGGCAGTACCTGGCTGTCGTCGCGGCAAATGCGGACTCTTGGGATGCGCACGTTCTGGCAGACGGGCAGCGGAATGGAGTCTATAATATATTGGCTCTCTTTGGGATTGATCTGATGAGCGAGGCCAGAGGCCACCAAGGAAATGTAGCCGTTAAGTTTCTTCCTCCTGCGATTAAAGTTACAGCGGTGCAATAGCGCCGGAAAATCTTTAGCATAGTCCTTTTTAAGCTTGGAAAACAAGAGGTTTTCGGTATCAATACCCAGGGCCTCGGCCCTGATGGCAAGGGTAACAACCTCTATTATGTTTACACACAGGAACGATTTGTGATTATGCAATTGGCGCGTCGAATACTGGACAAGTTGATCAACGTTCCAATTCTACAGCAACCGGCCAGTAACGGTGAGAGCTTCGAACTATCTGAGAGGGAACTTGAGGTTTTAGGATTGATAGCAGATGGTTATACAAACCATGAGATCGCTGACCTTTTGTTTACCACTAAACGTACTATTGAAGGAAACCGGCAGGCTCTACTTGATAAGTCCGGGATGAGAAATATTGTAGCATTAGTCAAATATGCCGTTGGCAGTGGTTTGATAAGCTAATTTTTAATTCTAATATGCTGTTAAGTCCTATTAGTAAGTTGCGTAAAAATCGCGGCCTTTTTGCGTAAAAATACGCCCATGTGCAAATCTTTTAAATTGAAATTCGCAGTTGTAATCATATTAAATTAGGTGTATGCATTTGGCAAGAGGCTGTCCTTTTGCCTAAGTGTTAATTACTATGAACTTCTCATTGAAAAAACTTACTTCAGAATTGTGTGACTTAACAGATAAAACAAGCTCATAGCTTGACCTAAATTACTATGCCGCGCTTGGGCTGACAGTGAAGGAAATGGTTGAGACCAATAAAAAATTAATAACTGGTCGGTTTAAGCTATCACAATTTTATATACATAGGGTGTCATGTTGACATTCGATTTACCGCCCGGAACAGGTTTCCGATTTATTATTGATGATGCCTTTTTTAGATTATGTACTGCAACCCCCTGCCTACGGATGGAAAGATGACC